>VXPE01000111.1 GCA_009839745.1 Candidatus Poribacteria bacterium | reverse complement strand
CACCGATTTACCCGTGCTTTTCTAAAGACTAAACTTTTTTCAAACTCACGTTAGAGTACTCCTTTAATGTGGAATTCCCAATTGATGCATTCGGCGGTGAATCGCCTCTCGTGCCTCTTGGAAGGGACGAGAGAGAAATTCCTGATGGTCATCCTCGCCGTGATGGTGTGTCACGGTGCCGGGTTCATGGTGCCGCGCTGTCTCTTGAATATAGGACAACCCACCTTCAATCAAAGTCAACATATAGTTTGCAGTCTCCGGGTCAAACATCCACCACTCACCGCCGACTGCGATGTAGATTGGAGAGGTGTGGGCGATGATGCCGCGTCCCCATCCGTCGTAGTGTGGAACGGCTTGTGCGTAGTTCGGTCCACCGCATCTCGCCGCGATCCAAGAGTGTTTGTCCACTTTCAGATTCGCCTTCAGATGTAGATGCGCTTTGCCATCTTTGTCCTCAGTCGAAGCGACGACACGTCCCGCCTGAAGAATCTGCAAGGTATGGATCGGGAAGATGGAATCCGCGGAGGCTTCGACCTCAACCGTGCCGCCGTTACCGGGCAGGTTAATCGTGCTACCGATCGGTTGCCCATCGACGGTTAGACGGATCATGGGACCCCCACTGAGGAACGTATTTCCGGCACTCATGTATTTGCACCAGTTATCGTAATTGAATTCCTCGTCGTCAGGGATGTGGACATAAGTGCGATAAACACCTACCGGCACATCGCTACTCATCTTATCTGTCCCACCAACGAGCGGCAATTTATAGCCACAGTTGAGATAACGATAGTATTCAAGGTGTCCATACATCGCGTTGGTGAGGTACTCTACAGCATCAACGCGTCCGGTAGCAATGAGTGTCGCGGGTTCACAATTCGGATTTGGAATGTGTGGCAACACAACGGTGCCGCCCTGGGCGTGGCACGCATCTGCCCAGTGCGAAAGCGTGACCTCCATATTTCCGCCGAGTTCTGCTTCCCCAGGACCGTCTGAACACCACGGTGCGACCTGTTGCTTTAAACCGAGGAGTGTGAGATGACCGAGGAGATGCTGGCGATTTTCCTGCGTCGCATAGACAATGCTCCTTCCATCAGCAGAGGTTGTGGGTCTTCCGATGAATTCCTCTGTATTCGTAAAGAGATGTCCCCACTGCGAAAGGAGAAGGTTGACAACCCCCAAATCTTCGCCTTGTGCTTCGGTATGCGCCCCCTGCGTAGACAGGAAATGGACGTGCGTATCGCCGCTGAAATAACGTTCGGCGTTCATATCACACCACCGTTTTAACCGAAGCGTCAACTCGCGCTGTCCGGGTTTTATGTTGACAGTAGTTCGCAAGGGAGTATATTCAAAGCCGCGAGCGACATCAACGATAACGTCCCCGCGCGGTAGCCACCCCTGACACGTTCCGTCAATGTAGGCATAACTGATCTGTCCTAACCGGACATCACCACCGACATCTACGTGCCATGTCCCCATATTCGAATTGACGTGGGCATGGTGTCCGTGTGGCGCATACGGCACTCCGTGTGGGGAACGGAAATGGATGCGACAGGGAACCGGTTTGTTTGTATCCTCGTCAATGACTGTGGTATGCACCCAGTTTCTGCCGGCGTCGATGACCTCCACCTTAACCCGTTCATTGGGTTGAACGATCCCCTTTTCTTCGACTTCCCCCCACTTGACAGTGCCAAGCGTTTCACCTTGATTTTTGACTTCAACGCTTGCGGACGGAGTGGCGGATACTTCAACGTAAGCAGGGCTGCTTTTGTTGTTTTGGGATTCTCCCCAGCCTTTGAAATCGTCGTCGATAAAGGCATCGGGCGCATTTTCCGGTAATGGGTAAGGGTAGGTCGCAACGCCACGGTCAACATTGACTTCCATATCAAAGGGTTTGTCGGCATCCTCAGATCGAGGCAGCGTGATTTTGACTTCGCGGCGGGGACGACGTGGAATCGGGTCTTCGTCAAGGTAACCGAGCGTAACTGCTGCAACGATAAAACGCCGCTCTTGCGGTTGTATTTCAATTGACGCAACTTCGACGCCATCTCTCGGATTCTTCCATATCCATAAATAGTAGTCGCGCGGTGTCCCTTGGCTGACTTCGGTTTGTCGGTTGCCAGCGGATCCCCAAGGTCCCTCGTGTCGTGGCGATAAACTCTCCTGTCGGTCAGGTATAGCAAGAAACGTCTGTTGTCCCCATCCCTGTGGCACACTGCCGATCTCGAAGCGTTCACGAATCGGCACGCTCACCGATTCACCATCGGTGTAATGGAAAACATAATTAGCAATCAGTCTGCCGATCGGTTCGCCTTCAGGGATGCGTGACTCAAGCAGCCGATGCACAAAGATCACTCGCTTCGGGCTTGCACCGACAGGAACTTGGATAGCGTCAGTGTTAACGTCCTCACCGAAACCCAAGAAACAGGTTGTGTCTTCCGCGATGTCGAAAGGAAGTCCGTGGAACGTCTGTGCTCCGAGGGTGGGCGTTGCGTTCTCGCCGAGAATCTCTGTGCCGACATTGCACAAAGCGGAAAGTGAAATAGATTGGTAGTCTCTCATGTTTTCTAATCTTCCTTTTAAAGCCCCAGCGGGGCGACATGTCTATAGAGGAAAATCAATTGACTGTCCCTGTTCAGAGGACATATAGAACGCTTGCATGAGTTCAGTGAGGTTCCGTCCATCTTGGATGGTAATCGTCACCGGTTCATCGCGAAGAATAGCGTTAATCCACTGTTGTATCGGTTCAGGCGGTGCTGCGGGGGCATTAGCGATGTATTCCGCTTTCTCCTCATCAGAGAGTTTGCGGGTTTCAAAATGCATCTCGCCATCATGTCCCGCGGCAAACGAACCTTCTGTGCCGTAGATTTCAAGCATATTTGGACCGGAGCGTTGCGTCCACGCAACGTCAATCACCCCGAGTGCCTTGTTCGCAAACTCAACAACGGAAACACTATTGTCATCGATCGGGAAGTTGCCAGTGAAGTTGTTAATCTTGGCGATAGCACTCTTCGGCTCACCCATCAACCACCGGATAACATCGACACGGTGACACCCTAAATCGAAGAGGGCACCACCACCGGCGCGTTCTGGATCTGCGAACCAAGCACTTGTTCCACTGAACCAGCTATCCAATGCGGCAGAATGCGCAATCCGTCCTCTACCGAACGTGATGTCGCCGAGGAGTCCATCGTCAATTGCCTTTTTCGCAAACAGAATTTCAGGGTTAGCCCGGGAAGGGAGTGAAATCATGAACTTCACACCCGCCTTCTCGACGGCATCAATAATTGGATCGCATTCCGCAACAGTAATTGCGAGTGCCTTTTCGGTGAAGATATGTTTCCCTGCTTCAGCAGCAGCGATCATTACCCGCGGGTGGTCGGACGTGATTGCGTCAACGGCGACTGCGTCTACATCGTCGCGGCTGAGGACTTCATCGAGATCCGTATAGAAGGGAACTTCGTATTGCTCAGCGGCCTCTCTTCCACCCCCACCATGGTCAAAGTCCTCTTCGTCCCAGACGGCAACGAGTTCGGTTTCAGGGTTTTCGTTAATTTTTCGGGCATAGCCACCAGCGTGGACATGCGCCATACTAATCTTTGCGACTCTAATCATTTTTAATTTATGGCCTCCTGAACTGCCCTCCACTTCGTTTCGGGCAGGTTTCTGGTTAATTCTGTGCTGGGTTTGAACCGCTGTACGCGAAAGATAGGCACCCCACACATAATTCCTCTTATCCTCTTAATTGTTATCTAATCCTACCAACAGAAGAGCGGGTGGCGAGATGGTTCCAACCACGGAGTACCAATTGGACATCGGTGTGGCGATTCTCGGATTCGATCTCATCGTCACCGGCAAGCATTTGAACGAGAACGCTCTTTCTCGTCTGGTTTGAGCGGTTTGGCATCGAGCCGTGCAGGGTAAAGTAACTAAAGAAAAGCACGTCTCCGGGTTCCGCCTCTAAAACGGTTGCGTTCTCGATAGGGTATCGTTCTGTAACTTCAGCGTTCTGTCCGCTGCCCATCATGCCATCTGTGCGTCCCAACTCTTTGTGGGACCCCGGATAGACGCGGACACACCCCATTTCATCCGTAGCCTCTGAAACGTAGATGATGGCAGCTATCATCGTGTCTTTGACGGAGGGAAAATACTGCCAATCTTGATGCATCGGGAAGGGAGCACCCTGCTCCGGGGGTTTGCAGAAGAGTTTGGAGTGGTGAAGCATAATATCGGGTCCGAGAATGGCTTCGGTAACATCAAGAAACTTCTCCTGCATGAACGCCTGCAACCAGATCCCAGAGAAACTCTGGATATTGTGGGTATGGATGATAACAGATTCACCGCCATCAAGGGCATCCATCAATCTACCGCCCCAACGTGCGTTGACGTTCTCATCGCTTTTGAGGAGTTGATCCACGACCCGATCGAAGTCACTTTCCATCGCATTGATTTCTTGAGAGGAATAGACCCCTTTGGCGAAATAGTATCCGTTCTCCTGAAAGGATTTTCCGATATCTGACATTTTTTTAACTATTGCTCCTGAGCGGGGGGTCCGTTAGTCCACCCCGAATCTAAAATTGGTCAACAACCTGTTTCAGGTTATGAAAGTTTTTTATCTCTATTCAAAAGTACATCGTTAAAAAGCTCTCCTCGCTATCTACTTCTGTGCCCTCCTGCTGCAACTTGCTAAAGGTATCAAAAACAGCAAATTGACCCTTGTCCAGAATTCCGACGAGGTTTTCGACGTGCGAGTCAGAACCACACAACCGACGGACATCCTCAAGACGATTGGTAGCAACGATGACAGTTTTTCCCATCGCTTGGAGTTCACCGAGAAACTCGGTCATCTCGACCTGTCCACCCGGATCAAGCGGTGTGAGCGGCTCATCCAACAACCATAACTGTGGTTCATGTAAAAAGGTTTTGGCGAATAAAAGCCGTTGCCGTTCTCCTGTCGATAGCGTACCAACTTTAACCTCATGGAGATGCTGGATGTCCATCAATTCGAGAACTGTATCGATTGCATCCACACGCTCCCGTCTCTCCAATTTGTATGCAGCGGCAAAAAAATTGAGGTAATTTACAACGGACGATTCAGGATACCCTTCAAACGCGACCGGGATATACCCGATGCTTGGACGCACCTGTTTTAGGTTCGCAAATGCATCAATTCCATCAATAGAAACGGTCCCTGATGTCGGTTCGACTAAGGTTGCCAAAATGTTGAGTAGGAGCGTTTTCCCTGAACCATTCTTACCGATTAGAACGAGGCATTCCCCAGCTGCCACTTGGAATGTAAGTTCCGTCAGAATGGATTTCTTGTCAAAGGATTTGGACAGATTTTGGATCTCAAGCATCTTTAATTTACCTTGCGGTTCGGTTAGGATACTTTCATCTGAGCACTGCTTTCCGTATATCCGTCCCGGCGCGATGCTTGGGACTACAATTTTGACCAAAGATCATAGCAGTTAATAACATTGACGGCTGATCCAATAGAACAACTGCTGGATCTCCAAACGTTTGACTCCGCAAGCAAAATTAGAAAAACAGAAAACCGGACTGACCGAAACACTCAACTCAGATCGACCTTGACGGGTGTGCCGAGTTCAGCGGATTGCCACGCGGCTTCGGTCAATTGGATGACGCGCAACCCGTTTTCAACACCGATCGGATTCTCCGTCCGTTCACCCCGGATGAGTTCAATAAAAGCGACATCCTTGTTGGCTTGTTCCGGCATTTCAGATGTGTCAACAAGTTCTGGTGTCCCATCCCCTTCTTGACGATAGAGTTGCCCCTCTCGGAGATGGAGCGCGCCCTCCTCTAACCAGACGGAAAAAGCTTCTCGAACGCCCCCATACGCGTGTCCGACAATGCTGATATTGCACAAGGCACCCGTATCGAACTTAATGGACATCGCAGTGAGCACATCCACCTCAATGTCTAAGTTGTCTATCATCGCGAAGACAGTATCGGGACTCGCTTCCAATACCCAGAGGAGAATATCAATCAAGTGACTCCCTGAGTCGTTCAGTTGTCCACCTCCACCGAGGAACGGGTCTTGCCGCCATTTGCCCTGCTGATTCCGATACCAGTTCTGTGACTGATGTGCGGCGACGAAGTTAACGCGTCCGAGTTCACCACTTTGGACGACTTGGCGACAGTATTGATACGTAGGACTCAAATGCCGTTGGTAACCTATCATCAGGTGCAAACCGGTCTCTTCTATCTTCGCGATCACCTGCTTGGCATGATCCACCGTGCAAACCATCGGTTTCTCGGTGTGGACATGACACCCTCTATCAAGTGCGTCCATAATATGCTGGAAATGGAGACCGTGCGGTGAACTAATAACCACAGCATCCGGTTTGACGGCATCTAACATCTCAACGTGGTCTGCGTAAGTCGGCAGGGACTCGTCTAAACCGACGGTCTCTTTGAACGCCTCAAGCGAAGCTTCACTTGGATCGGCGAGCGCGACAATCTCCACATCTTCAACACTTGAGACACTGCGTCCGTGTCCACGTGCATTGCCGCCACACCCGATGAACGCAAAATTCAATTTCTGTTTTGACATATTTTAATTTATTGCCTCTTGGGCTGTCCTCCACTCTATTCATAGTTCTGACGCTGTTATCGTTTGCGATTTAGCCTATCACAACCTGCAACAAAAATTCAAGTTTTTAATTTTACTTCGCAGAGAAACAACATGCGTTAAAATTCTTGAGGGCGTCTCTTAAATCCGCTTGCACAGTCGCTGAAGAAAATTAATAAAGTGTTTAATAAATGAACACTATTGCACAAATTATGGCAGAAAACGTGCCCAAATTCACCATTTCTACTCCAATTCGCGGTGGCACACAATTTGCTAATCTGATTGTATCAAACAGCAGCTCACGTTATAAAATCAAAAAGGAGTTACCATGTTTATCAATACACAAAGGTTCTTTTTATTTTTACTATTCGCAGCTTGTTCTCTATTTTCCATATTTGGGTGTGACAGTGTTAATCCCTCCAAGATATTGGAAGACGTTACCGGTCCCAGAACTCCTACCTTAGCTGCCTCATCTGCGGTCACCAGTGTTTCTTTTCAGAACGATATCTTACCGATTCTCACAGCAAGATGCGCTTTCGCTGGATGCCATGTCGCTGGGGGACCAGACAATTTAGACTTCAGCACATATCAAACTCTGAAAAAAGGTGGAGAAGATGGCCCCGTCGTTATCCCAGGGAACCCCGACGAGAGCGATATTATCGAAGAAATCGTCTCTGGAAGAATGCCACCGGGTGGTCCTCCGCTGACTGATGCACAAATTCAACTCTTCATTGATTGGATTAATGAAGGGGCAATGGACGGGCAGCTGGGGCAACCTGTTCAACCGATAGAACAGAACACATTAATTGATGACGATGATCGTGAGGATGACGACGATGATGAGGACGACGAAGACGACAACGAGGATGATGAGGACGATGATGATCACGATGATGAGGACGACGAGGACGACAACGAGGATGAGGAGGACGATGATCGTGATGACGACAATGATAAGGACGACGAGGACGACTAAATAGGAGGAAATCTACCATGCAAAAACCGCTCTACCTTATTCTTTTTATAACCCTAAGTCTATTACTGAGCTGGATTCCGAACGTGCAGGCGGAAAAAGAGTGCACCGAAGATGTTGTAGAAGTAGAGGAGGTCACGGTAACAGCAACGCGCGCCGAAAAAGAGCCTTTCAAAACGCCTAACGCTATCACCGTTCTTAACCTCAAACAATTGGAACGGACCAATGCCGAGCACGCGTCCAATCTACTTCGTGATGCCGTCGGCGTTAGCGCACAGCAAACGACAGTCGGACAAGGTTCTCCATTACTCCGAGGCTTAACTGGCTACCAGACGTTGATACAGGTCGATTGGGTGCGTCTGAATAATTCAACATTTCGTTCGGGACCAAACCAATACACGGCAACCATCGGACCAGAGATGTTAGATCGGGCAGAAGTGCTACTTGGTTCAAGCTCGATGTTATACGGAAGCGGTGCTATGGGGGGGGTCGTGAGTTTCTTTACGAAAGCGATCCCGCTTAATCCAGCGCAGCAAACCTGGAAGATACATCCACGACTCCTTGCTCGGTACACGACAGCCACACAAGAACGACTCGGTCGGTTGGAGGTAACAGGAAATAAGGGTAGATTCGGATTCATCGCTGGCGGTGGTGCACGATTCTATGGAGATATGAACTCCGGTAACGGTTACGATCTCCACTACAAAAACCGGAAGTTTGAAATCGTAAACGAAATGCCAAGCGGCGTAAAACTCTATAACTATGATGAGATCAATCAGTTGTCAAAAGACAATATCCCTGAGAGATGGCTCATCGACACCGAAGGTCCACTGGGTTGGAAAGCCTACGATGCCAATGCAAAATTGGGTTATCAACTCAACGACACCAGCACTATCAATATCGCCTATCAGATGTGGCGACAACCGCAAACCCCGCGGTATGATAAAATCGCACCACAGGAATTTGATGAATTCTTTTTTGAACCGCAAAACCGGAATCTCGTCTATGCTAATTACTTCGTAACTCCAGTAGAAGGAGGCATCGACTCGTTCCGTCTGACAGCCTCTTATCATCGCCAAAAAGAGGGGCGCAACGAAGTGAAACTCGATGCGACATCTCGACGACATCGATATGATACTGTGAACACCATCGGCTTAAGCGCGCAAGCGGTTAGCTCCATCCTTTCTCGACAACGCTTGGTCGGTGGCGGTGAATTCTACTTGGACATGATCCAGAGTCGGACCGTTAATACCGATCTTAAGACCGGAAAAGAAGATATTAATGAAGACGTTGGACGTTTCATCAACGGTTCTCAGTTCTGGGATGCGAGTCTGTATTTGCAAGATGAAATTACGGTCCATGATCGTGTTGAACTTACCCTCGGTGGACGCGCTACGTTTTATCAGACCCATGCAGATCTGTCTGTCCGAGATAACGCTTTTGATGCGTTCAATGTATTCGACAGCAGCCTAACAGGAAGTGCTGGCGTCGTGGTGAGTTTGACAGAGCACCTGAACTTTGTAAGCAACTTTGGAACAGCATTTCGTGCCCCCTCGTTGAACGATACAACGGCGGTGGAAGTGACCAATGAAGGTGTCACTGCACCGAGTCCGGATCTTGGACCGGAAACTTCGTGGACAGTTGAGAGCGGTCTCAAGGCGAAGCACGCCTACTTCCATGGCACTCTCACACTCTTCCACAGTCGGATTAGCGGTTTAGTGGCACGTAAACCTGTGCAAGAGGCATATACAGGTGAAACACTCCCGCAACTCCATCAAGACCTCATCAAAGAATATGAGGGTATTGACGTACTCGTGTTTGATAATGTCGATGAGGCAGAGTTCCAAGGCGTTGAATTAGCTGGGTTGGTTCCGATCAATCCTGTCTGGTCGGTCTACGGCAATGGGGCATTGATACGTGGAGAAGTCCTTAAAATTGGCGGCAAAACACCAGATCCGAAGAAGCCGTGGGAAGCACGTGTCCGTAGGGAACCTCCATTGAACGGCATCGTTGGGGTCCAGTGGGAACCGTTAAATACAGAGTATTGGGCGACCTTTTATGTGCGCGCCGCAGCAGAACAGGGGCGACTGAACCGCAGTGATATCCGCGACCCCCGGATGCCCGGAAAAACACGCGATCCCGCCGAAGTTGAATTCGATTCCAACGGCTATGCAGTGGATGCTGGGACCCCAGGATGGTGGACCCTTAATGTTCGCGGAGGGTTTCAACTCTTCGATTACACACACGTGACATTATCACTCGAAAACCTGCTTGATCAACGGTATCGGCCACACGGCACGGGTGTAAACGCCCCAGGCTTCAACGTGAGCCTGAGTCTGGATAATCGGTTTTAATAGTTGTCAGTTATCAGTCGTCAGTTAAGAGGTTTTTCGGTAACAATTCAAGCCCCAGGAGTATTTCAAGCTGTGGATAATTGGTAACCTCTTTACTGACGACTGGCAATTATTTATAGCACATCAAATTTCTTTTTGATAAATTCGACCACAACTGCCGGTACCATCTCCCGCAATTTCTCCTCACTCACCTTCCGCTGCGCCATCTGCACAACCTCCATCACGAGCGTCGAACTGATATGCGCATATTGCGTGTTTGCCATCATAAAGAGGGTATCAATGTCTGGAGCGATCTGTTGATTCATCCGCGCCATCTTGAACTCCCACTCAAAATCGGAGATTTCGCGCAGTCCACGAACAATCGCGCATGCGCCGCGTGTCTGTGCGTAATGCACAGTTAACCCAGTATACCCATCAATCGTGGCTTGCGGATACGGCTCAATGACAGTCTCAAGCATTTGGGTGCGTTCCTCAAGCGTGAAGCGCGCCGGTTTGGCAGGATTCACACCAATCGCAACAACCAGTTCATCAAAGATACCGAGGTTGCAAATGCGATCAATGAGGTCGACGTGTCCATTCGTGACGGGGTCGAAACTTGCGGGAAAGATGGCGATCTTTTTAAGTATTCCTTGCGGTTCAGTCAGATGGGTTTGATGCATGAAGTGCCTCTCCGTAGACCCGCCTGCGCCGGTGTTGCAGGCTACGGGTTTTGGATACTATACTGAAGTAAAAACTGTTTCAAATTTTATCACAAATGTCTGCGTAAAGCAAGTCCTCCTGTTTTTAGCAAAAATCAAAAAAAGTTGCTTGCATTTTTGCGCGCGTGATATAATAGCACCATTACATAGCAAGGAGGCTAAATAATGGCAAAAATTAACACACTCGTCTTTGCAGGCGGCGCCATCCATGACTGGAAAGGCTGTAGTGATGAAATTGTGAAGGTTCTCTCACAACGAGATGAATTTGAGATTACCCGAGTCGAGGAAGATTTGGATGCTCTCGTTTCACCGAATTTAGATCCATACGATCTCATTGTTTTCTATTACACAATAGGTGAGATTTCGGATGCACAGAAGAATGGTTTACTCAACCACATCGCTTCCGGTAAAGGCTACGTCGGTGTGCACTCGGCAGCAGATTCGTTCCGTGAGTGTCCAGAGTACCGCTCAATGGTAGGGGGTTATTTCGTTACACACCCACGCTACCGCGACTACCAAGTCAGCATCGTTGACAGTGAACATGAAATCACAAAAGGGCTCGACGAGTTTGTCGTGGAGGATGAGCAGTATATCCTCGATTACGATCCTCGGAATCACATACTTGCGTCAGCACTATGGCAAGGTGCGGCGGCACCCGTAGCATGGACAAAGAACTGGGGCGAAGGTAAAGTGTTTTATCTCGCGCTGGGTCATGATGCAGCGGCGTGTCAGCATGAGATGTTCGGAACGCTCCTGGAACGAGGTGCGCTCTGGGCAGGCAGTAACGGCGGCGCGTAGACGTTTATCGGCTATCGGCTATCGACTATAAGTTTCCGATTGCGGATAGCCATCCTGCTTCTTCGCTGGACGATTTTTATTAAACATGAAACAGAAAATCACCAGTATTCAGGCGGTTCCTGAATTGCCTTCGCATCAACACCTTTTTCTGAATGACACTCCATTTGTTGTGATCCATACATCTCTGGTTGAAAAATTCGGATTACGTATCGGTTTAGAAATTGAAGCTGAGATCATCGAAAAGTTAATTGCAGCGGATGAAGTGATGCGTGCGAAGAACTACGCCCTCAGGTTACTCCGCGAAGAGAAAGATCCCCTTACAGTAGACGCTTCAGAGGATTCTCGCCCTATAGGAAAGCCTAAAATTTATACCAAAAATGAGATGGAACAGCGACTTGCGCGAGAAGGTTTCTCAACGAAAGCAATTGAAACAACGATCGAGGAGTTGATTCATTCGGGACATATTCGCGACCGGCAGTATGCAGAGAATTGGATAGTCCGCAGGCAGAAATCGAATCCCCGTGGAAAAATGTTGCTCAAGAAAGAACTTGTCAACAAAGGCATCGACCAAGAGACAGCAGAACAGGTTGTAGCGAACGTAGAAACTGAAGACGAAGCGAAAGTTGCCCTCCAGATTGCTCAAAAACGGATGAAGCAGTATACAGGACTGCCGATCCATGTTGCTAAACGTCGATTACACGGATTTTTGGCGCGCCGCGGGTTCGGATCGGAAATTGTTCGGCATGTACTCGAGCAGATTTTTTAACGCATCCGCACATCATACCAAAGTTTCCCGAACGGATCTTTGTATCCGTTTTTGTCTTGACTTTTCTGTAAGAAATAGACTATAATTAGGAGTAGGATAACGTAGGAGAGCATCCACAAATGACATCAGATGAAATCAGAACCGGTTTCCTTGAATACTTCCGCAAACACGGGCATACCATCGTGTCGAGTGCGTCCTTGATACCAGCAGACGACCCGACGCTGTTGTTCACGAACGCGGGTATGAACCAATTCAAAGATGTGTTTCTCGGTATTGGACAGCGGAAGTACACGCGCGCCGTTGACACACAAAAATGTCTGCGCGTCAGTGGCAAACACAACGATCTCGAAGAGGTTGGTTACTCGCCAAGTCACCATACTTTCTTTGAGATGCTCGGAAATTGGTCATTCGGAGATTATTACAAACAGGAAGCCATCGCCTTCGCATGGGAACTGGTGACCGAACTTTGGCAGATCCCGAAAGAGCGTCTCTGGGCAACGGTCTATCTTGAAGACGACGAAGCAGAAAAACTCTGGCTCCAAGAGACAGACCTTCCACACTCGCGTATCCGCCGTTGCGATAAGGATAACTTTTGGGAAATGGGTGAGACGGGTCCCTGTGGTCCGTGCAGCGAACTCTTTGTTGACATGGGCGTAGAAGCCTACCCTGAAACCGTAAACGACCCAGACGCGGGTCCCAATACGAGCGATCGCTTCAGAGAATTCTGGAATCTGGTGTTCATTCAGTATAACCGAAACGAAGACGGCACGCTCGAACCCCTGCCAGCAACACATGTTGATACAGGCATGGGCTTTGAACGAATTACCTCCATATTGCAAGGTGTTGACACAAACTACAAGACGGATCTGTTCACACCCCTTTTGGCGACCATTGCGGATATGACAGACACCGCCTATTTCGATGATGAACGTGGACTCCCTCACCGAGTCATCGCTGACCATATTCGGTGTTTGACTTTTGCCATCGGAGACGGTGTCATGCCCTCTAACGAGGGGCGAGGGTATGTCATCCGCAGGATCTTGCGACGGGCTGTGCTTTACGGTAAGAAATTAGAGATGGACGAAGCGTTCATCTATCGACTTGTTGATAACGTCATCGAATTGCTTGGCGATGTATTTCCTGATGTGCTGCCGCGTCATGAGTTTATTACTCGCACGATTCAGGGTGAGGAACACCGTTTTCATCAAACAATCGAACGCGGTTTGGAACTCCTTGATCGCTCATTCGACACGCTCAAGGCACAGAACGACACACAAATTGATGGAAAACGGGCGTTTGAGTTGTATGACACCTTCGGCTTTCCCCTTGATTTGACCCAGATGCTCGCCCGTGAACGTGGGTTCACGGTTGACGAGGCAGGCTTTGAAGACAGTATGGAAGGACAACGGGCGCGTGGACGGGCGGCATGGGAAGATAGAGGTGGTGCCAAAGACGAAGAGATCTCTGTTTACGCCGAAGTCCTCAAAGAGCACGGCGAAACAGAATTCGTCGGTTACACACAAAACAACATCGATGCAGAAGTCGTGGCTTTAATCGCCAACGCGGAATCAGTCGCCAGCGCGCAGCAGGGAGATGGGGTGTTTGTCCTGCTAAACCGAACGCCTTTTTACGGTGAATCGGGCGGACAGGTCGGCGATGTCGGCACAATTGAGAACGGCAATGCCAAGTTGGCTGTAGAAGATACGCTCAAACCTTCAGCAGACTTAGTTGTTCATAAGTGTAAGGTGCTTGAAGGTGAAATCACACCATACACCGCAGTGCAAGCAGAAATAGATAGTGAACGCCGAAATGCTGTCGCCGTGAGTCATACAGCGACACACCTTCTACACAGTGGACTGCGGCAGGTCCTCGGGACCCACGTTGCGCAAGCCGGTTCACTTGTTGAAGCCGGTAGATTGCGGTTTGATTTTTCACACTACGAATCTGTTTCACCAGAACAATTACGAGACATTGAGGAATTCGTCAACGAAAAAATTCGTGGGAATGACGCGCTGTCCATCAGTGAAATGTCATTAGATGAAGCGAAATCGAAAGGGGCTTTGGCCTTCTTCGGCGACAAATACGGCGACATTGTGCGTGTTGTGCAAGCGGGCAATTACAGCGTTGAACTCTGCGGTGGCACCCATGTTGACGCAACCGGTGAACTCGGTTTCGTAAAACTGATGAGCGAAAGCAGTATCGCTGCAGGGGTCCGACGCGTTGAGGCACTAACCGGTACTGCCGCGGTAGCAACGGTTCAAGAAGATACTCTGCTGCTCGCCAACGTGGCGAATCTGCTGAAAACGCCCAAAACTGAGCTGCCCGAACGAATCGAACGCCTCCTTCAGGAACAACGGGATTTAGCGCAACAAATCCAACAACTTAAAAGCCAGCAAGCCCTTGCGAACGTCGGCACCTTGGTCGAAGGTGCGACGCTTGTTGAAGATGTGCGAGTTGTCGCATCACTTGTAACAGACGCCGATAGGAACGGGTTACGGAAACTCGTCGATGAACTTAAAACGCGTTTAGAATCCGGTGTTGTTGCGCTTGCGGCTGTGTCAGGAAACGAAGTCGCTTTTGTGGTTGGCGTAACAGCAGATTTAGTGAAGAACCGTGATTTGCATGCGGGTAAAATCGTCTCCGAACTCACCCAACTGGCTGACGGTCGCGGTGGAGGTCGCCCAGAACTCGCGCAAGGTGGCGGCAAGAATCCGAGCAAGGTGAACGCAGCAATTGCGAAAACCCGCGACATCGTCGGACAACAACTTAAAGCTTAAACTTGCACATACCCCTTCTGCAAGACAGATATGTGCGTGAAAAGCCGTTTACGAGAAACGGTGCCCTAATAATACACAAAGGAGACATCATGGATTGGAGTTTGATTGCCTCACTTTTTTGGAAATTCAGTCTCGGTATTTTCCTCATTGCCCTTACAGCGCTCGCGGGGTATATGTGTGCCGCTATCGGTAGCTTCCGAAACTCTTTAAATAGCATCCGAAACACGCTGAACTCCACAGAAAACATCATTAATCAAGAGATCGGAGAATTGATTACCGACGTGGACAGGACGGTGAAAGAGGTGAACAAGGAACTCCCGGAACTGCTGCAAAATTTGAATGGCTTGACCGCTTCCTTACAAGGAATTAGTGAGTCCGAAATTCAACCCACCGTGCACAATATCCAAGAAATGAGCGGCGCCCTGAACCAAAGCATCCAAGAACTTGATGAATTGGTTCAAAAAGTGAGCGGTTTTTCCGGTCAGACGATCGAACAAGCCACGTTTTTCCGGAATCAGATAGCAGTTTCCCTTGCTGATGTCGTAAGTTTGTGGCAAGGCATCAAAGCAGGATGGGATAGTTTCAGTGCCACGCAACCCTCCGAATCGGAAGAGGACGTTCCGATATCCATGGCGTCTAACGGATAACTCAGTCAGGTAAAATTGTCAGTTTTCTACAAAAAAGCAACATCGTATTTAAATTGCAACAGGTCCTCATGAAAAGATAAAGATGAGAATTGAAACTTTCCACTCTGATTTTCGTAAACTTTAACAACGTGTTTTGGAAACTTGCAAGCTGCTTTAAAATACTCCAAATTTGGAGATCTGTGAGCTGCACCAAAACAATCCCAATTTAATAGAAAGGACAAAAAAATGAGTAACAACGGACAGAACAACGGAATCGCAATGATCTTCGCCTTTGTTAGCGGCTTTATGGCAGGTGCGGTTATCAGTCTGCTCTATGCCCCGAGTTCCGGCAAGGAGACCCGACAAAAAATTCGTGACACTTCGATTGAAGCAAAGAACCGGACAGTCGAATTTGCAAACCAGACCGGTGATAGCGCGCGGCAAGGCGTTCAGACTATCGTGGAACAGGGAAAAGAAAGCGTTCACCACATCGTAGACGGTGGAAAGGAACGTATCCACCAAGCCAGCGAACAGGTAAAAAGTGCTGTGGAAACAGGACGTAAAGTTTCCGCAGATGTCCGATCCAAAATCGCCGGATCTATCCCGGGCGTTGATGATGCCGAAGAAACCGAGGAAGCCTAAACGCCTTTTCAATGCATACGGATGGAAATAAAAGATCGTGGACCTGAGCCATATACCGACAGGTCCAGTGATCCGTTAGATGAATGGAAATTGCAAAGTTGAGAATCCTACTTGAACAAGTTAAAGGCGGAGAGATGGCAGTGGATGATGCCTTGCAATCTCTCCGCACCCTTCCTTTTGAAGATTTAGGATTTTCAAAGATCGATCACCATCGGCAGCTCCGCACTGGATTTCCTGAAGTCATCTTCTGTCAAGGAAAAACAGTGGAACATGTCCAGCAGATTAGCGAACGTATCCTCGCTGCAGGACATCCCCTCCTCGCAACGCGTGCCACACCTGACATGTATAAAGCCGTCCAAGCAGTTCAACCCATGGCACGCTATAATGAACTTGGGCGGACGATCACTGTCTCACAATCCACAAAAGATACAGGGGCTCCGGGTATACTTGTTGTTTCTGCAGGCACCTCCGATTTGCCTGTAGCCGAGGAAGCCGCCGAAACCGCGCTGATGATGGGAAACCAACCGGAACGTCTTTATGATGTCGGCGTGGCAGGATTACATCGACTCATGAGCAATCACGAGAAACTCCTATGTGCGCGGGTCATTATTGTCGTTGCGGGGATGGAAGGTGCGCTCCCGAGTGTTGTCGGTGGATTGGTGGATTGCCCTGTCATCGCAGTCCCGACGAGTATCGGCTACGGTGCCAGTTTCGGTGGACTCGCCGCCCTATTAGGGATGCTAAACAGTTGTGCGTCGGGGGTCACCGTCGTGAATATCGATAACGGTTTCGGGGCGGGTTATAGTGCGTCCCTTATCAATCGACTCGACGCGTAATTTATCGGTTATCTCCACTCAAAACGTCTTTCTGCTTTTCCTCACCTGCGATTCTCAGCACAACACTTGCACTTCTCGGGGTTCCTTGCGAACTGGTCCCTGATTTAGAGAAGTTGTGTTCTGCTTTTAATTGAACCACTTCAGAATTGATGCTGAGGGTAACAATATCAGTGCCAATTTTGCACCGAATTTGGTACGAAACCGATTCTGAACGACTGTGTCCATAGGAACGCGGTTGCCATGTTACACCGGATGCCTCAGCATAGACTATGAGGGCTGTTTCGGCAGCTTTTGCAATGTCTTCCCCAGAGTTAAGGACACGCCTCGCTGCGTTTGCCGCTCTGTTTACAGCGTTTTCCAGACGTTCCTGAACCGCTTTCGTATCACTCTCATCTGCGTCATCCATCTCTTTACTCTTTCGTAAAGCGACATAGACTATCGCTCCGAGCACACAAAGAAAAACGGAGGTACTCAGGATAACGGTGCCTCGCAACTCACGACGGCGCGTCATGCTTTCAAAATCCTGGCGATGGTGTGGATAGAACGCATCGTGTGCAAAAATCGGTGTGCTCCAGCACAATATACCGATAATTAACAACAGTAGCGGGGAAGAGAAAAATTTTTGGAACATCAATATGTACCTGCCTTGGTATCCAGTATAGCAACGAGAAACCGAAATGTCAATCCTGTATACACCAATGGGTATGTAAAGCTTTTTCTATAGATATATTGTTCTGCTGGCGCAAAGAGGGCTTGAGCGTTAAATGTCCTTGACCTTAATGCATGAAAAACTTGACCTAAAATTGTAAATTTGATAAAATAGGCATAAATAGATACAAATCCAAGATAAGGAGATAGACATTTGCAGCAGAGAACACCAATTGAAGAACAAATTGATCTCCCGTTTGTAGAATCTTTACGCATCAGTTTTCAGAGTTTGAAAATCCGTTTTGGGCGTTCAATCATTACGACGGCTGGTATCACACTCGGTATTGCATTTTTAGTCTCGGTTTGGACAAATAACGAAATCGGTCTCGCCCTACAGGAAAGCGGACGACAATCAGCAATTAATACCTTTGAAGAGACAACGGAAAAAGGCATTTCCACAAAAGATATCTGGTTGATTATCATGTCGCTGATTGTCTGTGTGGTAGGTATTGCGAACTCAATGCTCATGGCGGTAACAGAGCGTTTTCGCGAGATCGGCACGATGAAATGTCTCGGTGCGTTAGACGGGTTCGTGGTTAGACTGTTCCTCCTTGAATCAGGATTTCAGGGGTTTTCGGGAGCACTCATCGGCGCGCTTATCGGAACACTGGGCGCAGTGCTTTTAGGGCTTAAAGACTACGGGTTAGACTTATTCTTTTATTTTCCACTGTTACCTGCGCAGCCTGAAGACGGAACAATGCGGCTCGGTGTTATCGTCGTCATCCTATTGGGATGTATTCTGGGTATGATTTTGGCAGTGATCGGCTCCTCGTTTCCTGCATGGCGCGCGGCGAAACTTCCGCCTGCTGAAGCAATGCGTACCGAGGTATAAGCACGGAGGACAATTATGGCTGATATCGTTGTGAAAACTGAAGATGTTGTCAAAGAATATCGCATGGGTTCAAACATTCTTCGTGCTTTGGACGGCATCAACATTGAGATTGAACGTGGAGAGTATATTTCGTTGATGGGTCCCTCGGGTTCAGGCAAATCCACGCTTTTTAATATGATCGGTGCTCTCGATCGTCCTACGGAGGGTCAAGTTTACATCGACGGACAAAATATGTCCCATCTTTCGCAAAGACAAATTGCGGCGTTTCGGTGTCATCGCGTGGGCTACATTTTTCAAAGTTACAATTTGCTGCACGTGCGGAGCGCGCATGGAAATGTAACGCTACCGATGATTTTCGCTGGCATCCCTGAGAGACAACGCAATGAAAAAGCGGAACAGTTGCTGGATATGGTAGGATTGGGTGATAGGATGTACCACCTCCCTGACGAACTTTCAGGGGGTCAGCGTCAACGTGTTGCTATCGCCAGAGCACTCGCGAACGATCCGAGTATCATTCTCGCCGACGAACCGACAGCAAACCTCGACACGATTACAGGACGTGAGATTATCGACCTCGTCAAACGCTTGAATAAAGAACAAGGGGTTACTGTTATTTCAGCAACACACGACCTGAAGATGTTAGATGTCTCTGACCGGATTGTGGACATCCGAGATGGACTCGTGGAACGCATCAGGAACCGAGACGAGATTGACATCGAAGTCGGCGAAGTCGGCGGGGAGGGTCACTAAAAAACCTTTAGACCTCCGACAACAGGACAGGACGGTTTTCACGAAGCGACTTCAACGCTGCGAAACCGATCACGACAGGTGCCCGACCATCGTTCCCTGTAACCGGCGGTGGCGTGTCTTCCTGAATGCACGCAAAGAACGCTCGCAGCTCCGAAAGGAATGCTGGCTTGTAACGTTCGACAAAGAAATACGGAGGGGACGCAGCGCGGGTCCCTTCACTACCGCTAAAAGTAACAGTATTTATCGGCGGGTTCGCTGCCGTAACCATCCCTTTTGAACCGAAAACTTCAACACGCTGGTCGTAACCGTAGACAGCCTCTCTGCTGTTATCAATAGTTGCGATAACCCCATTTCGGAACCGTAAAGTGATAACGGCGGTGTCAATGTCACCCGCCTCACCGATTTTCGGATCAACGCGTACACCACCTATTGCATACACCTCAATAACCTCGTCTCCGAGGAGATAGCGCGCCATATCGAAATCGTGGATCGTCATGTCAAGAAAGATGCCCCCGGAGACCTTGACGTATTCGATCGGTGGTGGTGCGGGGTCTCGGCTCGTGATTCGCATGATGTGCGGCTCGCCAATCTCTCCAGAAGTAACGGCTTCTCGGACCCGCACGAAACTTGCATCAAATCGACGGTTGAAACCGACCTGAAACTTAACCCCTGCCCTTTCTACAATCGCCAAAGTCTCATCAATCTGCTCCAAATTTAAGGAGATCGGTTTCTCACAAAAAACGTGTTTCCCTGCCTGCGCCGCGGCTTGGCTCATTTCGACATGTGTATTGGTGGCAGATGCCACTAATACTGCTTCAATCTGGGGATCCGCCAAAAGTGCGGTATAATCGTCAGTTGTCTTTGGGATATTAAACTGCTTCGCGAGGGATTCAACACCGGGGGCATCCAAACTGCAAACGGAGATGAGTTCGGCTTCCGGTATGTTTTGGGAAAGGTGTTCAATGTGGAGTGCTCCGATACGTCCTGACCCGATAACGCCAACACCGACTTTCGAGGATTTGTTCATCAAAGACCTTTCCTACATGGATTTTATTCGTGCTACACAATTGAATTCAGATACTGTAGATTTCGTTCTGCGCTCTCGTAAGGACTCCCCATCCCCGGCAAGACATCTTGCTCCACGACGATCCACCCCTCATAGTCCTGTTTTCGTAATTCCCCAAGGAACGCCGGAAAATCAACGTCTCCGTTGCCTAACTCACAAAAAACGCCGTTCCCAACTGATTCAAAATAATCCCACGCCTCCTTACGGGAACGGGCAGCGATATCGGGATGACAATCCTTGAAATGGACGTGCCAGACGCGATCGGCATGGCGGGTATACGCTTCAATCGGATCACCGCCACCGAATCGGTAATGTCCTGTATCGAAACACAATCCGATGAGGTCCGGATCGGTGCGTTCCATCAACATGTCCACTTCCGCCGCTGTCTCTACATATCCGGCACAGTGTGGATGGAAGACCGTGCGGAGTCCTGTCTCGTCCCGGACAGATTGGGCGATGCGGTGCGCGCCCTGTATAAAAGTGTCCCACTGCGCTGGTGTCAATCCGTGTTCAGGACGGATACGACCGGCGTAGCGGGTCCGCAGCTCTGTGGTAGCATTATCATCTGACAGCACGATAAATGGCGTTTTTCCACTGACATCCGCTAACAAACGGGCGTGACGCAGTGCCGATTCCTCACCTGCTGCGTGTGTTTTTTCGTCAGCGAGTGCGACCGCTACGAATGCGCCTAACAGCGTTAATTGACGTTTTTTAAGTTCGGCATGGAGGCGTTCTGCATCCGTCGGCATGAACCCCCAATCGCCTAACTCGGTGCCGAGGTAACCGATTTCGTGCATCTCGTCTAATACCTGGGCATAGTCGGGTGCTTCGCCGTCTAACTCAAACTCAAGTACACCCCACGAACACGGGGCATTTGCAATTTTCATAGAATTTATAGACTCACTTTTGTTTAAAATCTTTTCCCATCTACTTACGGTTGCCTATTCTTCCTTCACCGTACCTGATTCATCAGTTCGTCACGCGATGTGATGTTCCTGAATCTTCCGATAGATGTGCGGTTGCTTTTGCTACTTTTGGCTCGCCTGTAGCCAGTTCAAGATTAGCATCTTCGTCCACTATGGGTTGGATTAAAAGCTGATATCCGAGTGCGTTCAGAACAACACCGATTGCGTCAATCAGCGGTGTATCCGTATTAGATAGCGCGGTTTCTAAGGTTTGTGGCGAAATATCAGTGTGTTGCGTGAGTTTGGAAATCCCGCCTTGTGCTTCGATAACTGTTTTTAGGGCTTCCCGGACGATAAGCGTCTGTCCGAAACTGTAATAGTCATCAAGAATAGCTTGGAGATAATGAATCGCTTCCTCCCGGTCAGCGAGGTCTTCGATGAGACACTCTTTCCATGTCCTCATTTTTTTCATAGGTTTTCCTCCTTATATTTCAGCCAGTAACTTTTTGCCCGTTCTATATCTCGTGTCTGTGATGATTTATCACCCGCGCACAGCAGCAAGACGATCGTATTCCTGATTTCGCCAAAATAAATCCGATAACCTCTTCCGAAGTGGAAACGCAGTTCAAGTACCCCTTCCCCCAGAAATTTGACATTCCCGAAATTTCCGAGTCTGAGTCGTTCCAATCCTGCCCGAATCCGAGCTCTTGTTTTTCTATCTTGAATTGATTTCAACCATTCATTAAAAGGTTCTTTACCGTTTAGTGCGCGATAGACCTGTATATTTCGTAGGCGTGAGGTATGCATTGTTGGTAAATTTAATGCTTTTCAAGTAACCGCTTAAGATCCTCAATGAAATGTTCCAACAGTTTGACCTTGTCACTCTCCTCGGGTGCTTCCGCTGTTAGTACATACGTGCCATCTAGCTCTGCCTCCGCAATGACTCGTTCCTTCTTTGGTAGGTCCACAATTTCCAGGGTTTTGCTTATATCAGCCGTGATGAGGTAGTATTTGACGGAAGCACTATTTTCGTCCGCCTGAAGTTTGCGTTTCCAATAAGCCTGCTCAATGATTAGGTTTTTCAAATTAACGATACACGAGATTACAGCGATAACACGAGAATTTTCAGGGGTGTAAATAACAAAATCAACATCCGGGAGATAAGCATTGAATTCCCCATAATCAATTGCGAGATACTGTTTAACATTCTCTAATTCTTCGGAGAAAGTCCCATTATTCTCCAACTCATAGCGGCTAATCAGTTTCATTCCTAAGTTTTCAATTGGGTCGGTAATAACATGTCGGATCCGTTCTCGAAAAGTGTCGCCCTCAGCAGCACGCCAGTTTTTCCCAAGTTCTCCTGTCAAAGAAGCAGCCAAGCCTTCAAGAGCAACAGCGTCTTCAAGGCCACCCCATGAAACGGATTCCCCATAGTGTTCCTTAAGTTGGTATATAATATGGCTCGTGTAGTCAACGATGCTGAAATCAATGACATTTCTTTCTATGAGTGTGTCCACTAATGTATCATCATATTCCATCTCGTAAAGCGCATCTGTAAGAATGTTTCTCCTTCCATCAAGACTGGTTCCTCCACGCGCTGTTGGGGCTGCTTTGATGGGTTCAGTTCCATTTTTCACTAATCAATCCTCCGTGTCGGGTCGGTCAATATGGCCGTTGACACCGTGTTCATCATAAACATCAAAAACGGCTTCACAGAAAACTCTCGTCTTCTCATCCTGGTTTTTTAATGCTGTTTCATACATTCTGATGAAGTACCTTTTACCAGCCTCGGTCTGTGAATAGTTACTCTTGCGCAAATTATGTTCATAACAGAGGGTTTGACCATTATCAATGGTATTGGTGCCGCCTCTATCTTTCGGTTTGATATGGTCAGCGGCGATCGTAAGGCCATCTGCTTCTCCACGTCCACAGACAACACAACGACGGCCGTCGCGTTCAAAAATAGCTTCTCTATCCCGTGGGGAAAACTCAAATAGTACCACTTCATGGACATAATCCGGGTCATACTTGTAAATGCCTTTCCGGACTTTGATTAGTTTTCCTTCTTGATGGAGTTGCCTAACGGTTCTCCAAGGATCCCGCGGAGTTTTACCATGCTCTTGAAAATATTGTTCCGACACCCAGTCAACCACGGGGCCATGCTGAAGTTCCTCGTTAGGATGATTCACGAAATACTCGAACACAAGTTCACGAATTGTCTTTGCCATGTGACTTCCCTTTTTCTTCAAACAGATACAATTGATTTGCAGCCTGACTTACCCGTTCCTTCGCAAGTTCACAGTAATATTCATCGACATCAATCCCGATGCTACGACGTTTGTTCAATTGGGCAGCAACTAAAGTAGTCCCACTGCCCATAAACGGGTCAAGGATAGTGTCACCTACGTAACTAAAGAGTTTGATACAACGCCGCGGGAGTTCTAAAGGAAAGGGAGCGGGATGCCCAATACGTTTCTTACTCTCACCGGGAAAAGTCCAGAGACCGTTTGTCCACTCCATGAATTCCTCCCGGTTCATATCCGATTGTCCACTGCCACTCGTTTTCTTCCACTGTTCTTTGTAAAGAACTACAATTAACTCAACAGGAGCAATGACGTAGGGCGCGGACGCTCTCATCCATGACCCCCAAGCAGTTCGTCTGGAGATATTGCCTTCGTTCCATACAATGGTAGAGTGGTATTGAAATCCGATAGCGGTTGCGAGTTTGGTAAGATCCGCACCGACATGTTGTTGACCACCTTTGTTTTTGTCTAAGGGGATATTAAGACAGAAACGCCCATCCGACTTAAGCCATCGAAAACAACGCGTGAACCATTTTTTGGAAAAGGCAAGATAGTCGGTATAAGAAAGGGCATCGTCATTTGAGTTATATTCTATATCAACGTTGTAAGGGGGTGATGTAACAATAAGGTCAATGCTATCTTTTTTTATAGCGCGTGTAGTCAGTACATTTCCGTTGATTATTCTGAACTGATCGTTGCCAAAATACACATCTGTCTCCTATGCATTAAGGTGAGTATTGAGAAATTCCCACGTGTAAAACCGTATCCATGCGTCCTATTGCATTAACATACCACAACAATGTGAAGTATGTGAAAACAAAAATGGAAACTATGCATCAAGATTTGGGTTACTGTGGACTCAACATCTCCCTGATGTCTTCTGGTATCTGAATATCATTTGTTTCCTCAAAATCTTCAATACTTTTGTAGCCGTTAGTAAATAAAGCAACGATATCTACCCCGTTATCTTCAGCAACAGTAAAGTCTGCTATAGCCTGTTTCCATTGTTGTTGGCACAACCCAATTATACCGCGGGCAAAACACGCATAAGGAGACGACAGAAGTATTGCTAGTTTAGTCAAGTCAGTATAAGCACACTCCAAGTCCCCTTTGAAAAGGTAGGTCTCGCAGAGGTTGTAATAAGCTTCAGCAAAATCAGATTCTCCTATAATTGCAGTTTTAAAGTCTTCAATGGCAAGTTCAATATTGCCCTTGACCCGGTAGGCACGACCGCGATTATTATAGGCACTCACATAATAGGATTTCAGTTCTATTGCCTTGCTATAGTTCTTGATGGCACAATCATGTTCACCTTTCTCGTCATAAATTATACCCAGATTGTTATAGACCTCGGGAAATTCTGGATCCAGTTCTATTGCTTTATTATAATCTTTCATTGCTAAGTCAATTTTACCCATATCTTTGTAAGTTATGCCGCGACTGTTATAGGACTTTGCGCTCTTTGGATTCAAATCTATCGCCTTGTTGAAGTCATTTAGTGCTTTTTCAGTATCACCCATTTCAGCATAACATACTCCGCGGTCGTCATACGCATTGGCACTCTCTGGATCTATTTCTATTGCGCTATTAAAGTCTTTAAGAGCAGGATCAAACCGGTCAACATCGCGAAAAACAACTCCGCGATGAATATAAACTTCGGTGAAATCTGATTTTAGTTTCAATGCTTCGGTAAAATGCTCATAAGCTTTTTCATACCATTTCAATTTCTCCTGCATGTTATTCCCTAAACTCGCCCTATTTTGACAGATTACCCCTTTACCAAACTCTAGCATAGGGTCAAAGTATCCGTCTAACCATTTTATAAATCCATGGATATCTTTGTAAATCCTTTTGGTAGATATGTCATGATGCTTTTCGAGATAGTTTAGGATAGAAAGTTTGAGTTCTTTTGGAATAATCACCTCAACGTCTGGAGTGATAAAACCTTTTGGCGACTGGAGCAGTATACTTTTCTGAGATTCCACCCGCTTAATTGTTTCTGGAGGTATTTTTGATTGATAATCTCCCGATTCTCTTTTTTGTAAGATAACCCTGCCATCTTTGTGATAAGATCGATCACAAGCAAAAAAGAGAGCAATTAGGTAGTCAGTCGTGAAGTCTATAAAATTGGTTTTGCCACCATAATGCTGGTGTCGCGCTAAGATTTCAAAATCATCGGGTGTTTCGCTGGCAGTTCCATACAAATACTCTTTCGCCAATCCCAAAATCTCTCTTTCCATGTCCGGAATATTAGGCTCAATAACTTTACAGTACTCTTCTATACCTTCTTCCACTATCGAATCAATCAATAATGAGCGATACAGACTTGAGGAAACCTTTCCATGATAAGGAAATTCTTGATAACGCTCTGGCTCACCCCGATAGATGTAATCTCCGCCAGCGGATTTTTCTACTATCTCTTGAATTTTTTCTAAAACCCTATTGAGTTCATTTTGGGAATGGGATGTGTCGTGCATTCGCCTTCCTTCACAAGAAGAATCTCTTTACTCAAAAGGTAGAGTAATAAAGGGATTCAATTAATCCTGCGGATCGGTTTCTTGTATTTGTTGATTTGGTTTTACGTTGGTATCGCTGTTCAGCAAAGACCACTACGGTAAATCAATAGGTTGCTCAGCATTGAGGTTTTTGAAATGCTGCTGACAGAACCCTACATATCCGTATACATGTAGTTTATCTATGAGGATTTTAGCCGCAAGTTCACAGACTTCAAGATCGGTGAGTTCTAATAATCCGTTTCGCCACGCGGTGATTCTTTCGGCTTTGATACGTTCTTCCTCTTTTCGCTCTGCTTCTCTCCGCCGGATACGCGCTACAATCTCGTCAATACCAGACTGATTTGCTAACAATTTATGCCGCTCAACAGAATAATCATACTTGTTCGGTTTACACTGTCGGAGAAACCGCTCAGTATATACTGGACCAATTTGTTCTATAAGTTCCTTAATACCAAGTTCATAGATTTCAAGATCGGTCATCTCTAAAATGTCCACTTTCTGTTACCTCCTCTAACCATGTAACCGGGTTTTCAACCCGAATATAAAGTCGTGTCTGATAGCGTTGTGCTCTCCTGAGTAGCCTATCATCGGTTGTTAGAAAGATATCTGCCTTACTACTTTCAGCACAAGCGATGTGCAAAGCATCTTGCTCCTTAAAACCCAACGACTCAAGTTGTCGCCCCCTTGATATTTCTCTCGCTCCAACAATAACAATCTGGTGTGCGAGATTTAGCCAGGTTTCGACCTGAATCCGTTTTCCTAAATCTGGGGTTTGCTCAACTTCATCAACTACAATTTTGCTGGATATCCAGTACCAGTGCGTCCTTAAAAAATGAATTAGAATTCTCCTAATAGCTTGGGCCTCTTCAATAAGTCGGACCTGTGTTGGCGGATCAAGAAGCCGACTCAAACAACACGTATCAAGATAAATTTTCCAGAATGGCAAATTGGTCGGCACACGTATATCCAGACTTTGTTCGGTGACTTTTATTGATCGTAAGTTAACATAATACAAATTGGTCTGCTTTATTGAATTAGCATATCACGATATGGAGCCAGATGTCAAGGAAAACCAATCATGATCAGAACTATGCAGTTTTCGGTTTTCCGCTGATTCTGTCAGAAGGCGAGGTTAGAAACCTCGCCAACGGGGAAGGATTAATAAGAGTCGGGATTCGGAGTCCCGTCCTACGGAAGAATGAACGACTCCGATTATGCTACAACACAAGTTTCACGAACACACGAAGATATGATATACTGAAACCAACCGCGATCCAAACACAAGAGGTAAAAAACCATGCTTCCAACGATTGAAGCGCGAACAGCTATTAACACACCGCCAATGTGGGCTGTGTTGGAACGCCAACTTATCGACAAAATGAACTCCGCAGGACCAGAAGTCCTGGAGAAATACACGCGCCCAGACGGGACGCTGCTCTGGCCCACACACCCAGATTTTCAGAGCATCGACGGACTGGACGACGCCTACGAGAGCTTCCATAACTGGTCCCTCTTTTACATGCTCGGGGGCGATGAACGGTTCTTGGCGGATGCGGACACAGAGTTCGATGTCATCACAAACGATATGACGCGATACGGGACAGGTCACGGCTACCCGATGGTGGTGAAAGAATACCAACCCGGTTACGATTGGTTTCACCAAGGCGAAGGGAATTACCTCTTCTACATGCTCTGTATGGCGGACCCGTCAAACCCGAAGCACATCGAACGCGCAAGACGGTTTGCAGGATTCTTCATGGACGAGGACCCGGATGCACCAAACTACGACAAACAACACAAGATCATCAAGTGCGCTATGAACGGGAGCAAGGGTCCGGCATTTTGGGCTTTCGCTGGACATCCATACTTCCCTTGGGACGGCTATAATATGCCCTTTTACGATATCCCCGGAGGCACGAGTCATGAAGCCGTCAGGGACAATGAAGCGTTACGTGAGCGTATGGGAAGGATAAACCATGAACGTCAGGGTGTAGGAGACGCGGTTGTCAATCTCACGGCGACAACGCTTGCTACGAATGCTTACCTACTGACGGGTGAAGAGAAATACAAGGCATGGGTTCGGGAATATGTCAATGCGTGGATCGAGCGGACAGCGGAAAACGGCGGTATTGTCCCAGACAATGTTGGACTTTCAGGAACGATCGGGGAACACATAGATGGCAAGTGGTATGGTGCTTACTACGGTTGGAGTTGGCCCCACGGATGGCATAGCATCGGGCAAGCCGTAGGTATCGCGGCGCAGAATGCTACGTTGCTCTGGCAGGATACGGCATATCTCGACTTTCCGCGCTCACAAATTGACGTTCTCATCGAAAAAGGAATTGAGAAGAACGACCAACTCTACGTTCCACAGAAGTATGGGGATCCAGGCAAAGTCGACTACGTACCTGGTGCTTGGCTACAATACCCGATTACAAACGAAGATGGCACCGCTTTGCAAGTGGACGGTTGGTTTGAGTTCATGCCGATGCATCCGTCGGATGTCGCGCATTTATGGGCACTGTCAATGGAACCGATGGATCAGGAACGGGCAAAAAAAATCGCCAAAAGGACAGGCTCGAAATTCGACATCAACGCGTGGCACCATATCAAGGACAGCGGAGGACACGACGGCGCATGGCTCGCATACATGCGCGGCGAGTATCCCGAATACCCAGAAACAATTCTCAATCACAATCTCTCCCAAGTCGAAGCACGTCTTGCGTTTATGGCCGACGATGACGAAGACCCCGCCAACTATGGAGATGCCTATTTCCAACGACGGAATCCAATCGCCTGTGAAGGACTGGTTCAACTCACGTGTGGGGGTCCGTTGCCGCATTACAACGGCGGCTTGCTCGTGACGCGAGTTCGGCACTTTGACGGACAGCAGAAGCGACCGGGATTGCCACGCGATGTCGGGGCGTTGGTTACGAAGATGACTGCGGATACCACAGAACTCCAACTCGTCAACCTGAACACAACAGAACCGCGGGAGGTCATTGTGCAAGCAGGCGCGATGGGTGAACACAATTTCACGTCGGTAAGCATCAACGACACTCAGAACAGAAACACCATCTCGGTTAATGGAACATCTCTCCATGTCCAGCTACCGCCCTACACGCAAATCGACTTGGAATTAGGGATGCACCGTTTTGCCAATGCACCCTCCTATAAGCATCCCTTGTAAAATAAAAAAACGAACCTTTTCTGAACGGATCTGACTAAATAAGCAAAAGCAAGATGTAAATGCCTTTCCTAAAAAGATAATTGGGCATTCACAAAATCATAATTCTAATAGGAGATAGAAAAATGAAAAAGCAATGGTTCGTACTTAGCGCAATCGCAGCAATCGCAATGGTCGGAATGTTCGTTTTTGAAAACACGGCAGCAGCGCATCGAGAGGTTCGCAACAAACGAGAATATCGCAAAGACAATGCCCGCGCAACTCGGGGTCGGATCGCTACGCTAAATCCGGTGGCGACACTCAATCAATCGTGGATAGATCTGACTTTCGGTGTGGAACTTGACACAGAGACGTTAGCGAAGGTGCATCCGATCTATCAGAAAACCCGTGAAGCACTGCAGACGCAGATTAAGGAAGCGCGTGCATCTGACGAAAAGCGGGCGGCAGTGAAGAAATTACGCGAGAGCATCAAGGAAACGCAGACACAATTCTACGCGAGTCTCAAGGAGGTCTTGACGGAAGAGCAGATGACGAAACTGACGGAACTGACGAAGAAACGGCAGACGGAAGCAAAGAAACGCGTCAGCGAACGTCGTCGTAGCCAGCGAGAGTTCCGTCGTCACCGTTAAGTAAGTTTCATTCACAATCAATTTGGGTCGGGCAAACACGCCCGACCTTTTTTAATTTTACATAGATTGGATAACCTGGGTAACGAGGTTTAAAGGTGCGGTTAGGAAACCGCACCTACCTTGTTGGAGAGCATCAGCGAAGTTAAAAACTTCGTTAACAAAGAGATACAAAAGTTATGCCCAGCGTTCAACGACGACTTTCTTCTGGGTGAAGAAATCTACGGCATCCCAACTCTGACCGTGGAGGTCACCGAAGAAACTATCTTTCCACCCACTGAAGGGGAAGAATGCCATCGGCGCGGCGACGCCGATGTTAATGCCGACATTCCCAATCTCTGCTTCATAACGGAATTGACGGGCAGCCGCGCCACTACTCGTAAAGAGACACGCCATGTTCCCGTAACGCCCGCTATTGATGAGTCGGATTGCGTCGTCAATCGTCTCAACATGGATAAGCCCTAAAACCGGTCCGAAGATTTCGGTCTTGGCAATATCGCCCTGTGGATTCAGGTCATTGAGGATTGTTGGACGAATAAAATTGCCGTTTTCACCACCAAGGATACTCGGATACCTGCCATCAACGAGGAGTTGCGCCCCCTCATCAGCCCCGGCTTGAATAAGCCCCTCAATTCGGCTTTTGCTCTCGGAAGTGATGACGGGTCCCATTTCGACCCCTTCTTCCAGTCCATTTCCGACCACTCGATCCGTAGCGGTGTCTGCGATGGCTTCTGTGAACCAAGAACGCGCCTCGCCAACAGTGAACGTAAGGGAGGCGGCAAGGCACCGTTGCCCGGCACATCCGAAGGCACTCTCAGCCGTCGCATTGACAGTAAACTGCGGATCAGCATCAGGAAGGACAATCAGCGGATTTTTCGCACCCCCTTGACACTGAACGCGTTTGCCGTTTGCAGCAGCCTTCGCATAGATTTCTTTAGCAGTCGCAGTCGCACCGACGAAACTGACACCTCGGATGTCTGGATGCGTTAAGATTGCATCCACAGTCTCGCGTCCACCATTCACAAGATTGACAACGCCTTTCGGCAGTCCTGTCTGTTCCAGTAGCTGAAACACCTTTTGCATAGTGATCGGCACTTTTTCGGAAGGTTTCACGATGTAAGTGTTGCCGCAGGCAATGGCATACGGTAGAAACCAGAAAGTAATCATCCCCGGAAAATTGAAAGGTGCGATTGCAGCACACACACCAACAGGTTGACGAATCATAAATTCGTCGATACCGGTAGCAATATCCTCCAAGTTGGTGCCTTGCATGAGTGTCGGGATCCCGCAGGCGACCTCAACATTCTCGATCGCGCGTCGCATTTCACCCTTCGCCTCGTCAAGCGTCTTACCGCATTCCAACGTAATCGTTCTGGCGATGTCCTCCAAGTTCTCCTCTAAAAGGGTTTTCAAGGCGAAAAGGTATTGCACACGTTCAACCGGGGGTGTCCGTCGCCATTCGTGGAGTGCCTCAGCAGCAGCTGTAGCGGCTTGATGGACCTCTTGCGCGGGCGAAAGCGGCACCTGCGTGAGAACTTCCCCAGTCGCTGGGTTTGTGACATCGATCAGCTCAGCCGCCTCGGATTTTTGCCATCTGTTATTAACGTAGTTCGGTAGCGGCGTTTGTAGGTTCCCGCTTTTAAGAAGACTAACATCGGTTTCCATCGTATATCCTCCTTAGTTCTCCTTCGCGAAGAGTTCAAGTACTTTCAATTGTTCTATAGCGGCAACGATTTGCGGATCATGCTCCAGTTCGTCACGAGAATTTTCTGTAATCTGGGCAAGTGCGTATTTAATGCCGATATCGCTGAGGATAATCTGTTCTTCGGTGAGTGCGTCGCTCAAGCGTTGATAACTGCGCAGCAGTTTTGCCGCCTGCCGGTCATCACGAGAGGCGTGAGAAGCGGCTGCGAGTTGTGCTAACACATCATCCCCATTCTCTTCCATAAAAGTTTTAAGTTTCTCATGATCTCGGAGTTTCAACTGCATCTGGCGTTCAGAACGGCTAAACCATGCGGACTCAACATCAGGGATAATACCGACCTTGTCAATATTGACCCCGTTCGGTGTAAAGTAACTCGCGACGGTTAATTTCACAGCAGCTTTTGAATTGCTCAGCGGAAACACACGTTGAACGGATGCTTTCCCGAAGGTCTTATTGCCCATGACAAGTCCTCGCCCGTGGTCTTTGATGGCGCCAGCGACGATCTCAGAAGCACTCGCGCTCCCACCATCAACGAGTACAATCAGCGGAAAGTACTCCCTTTTTATCCCTTTCGCCTTGAAGTCCTCGCGCGTCTCAATGCCTTTACTGTAAACAACAAGTTGACCGGGGGTGAGGAAGTCGCTCGCGATATCAACGGCTGAAGTGAGGAGTCCGCCAGGATTTAAGCGGAGGTCAAGAATGACACCACGGACATCCTGTGCCTTGAAGTCCACAAAGGCGTTATCTACGTCGTTCGCTGTCGTATCAAGAAATTGATTGATTTTGATATAGCCAATATTATCTCCGATGATATCCTGTTCAACGCTCGGAATCCGAATGACTTCACGCGTGACAGTAACCTCAACAGGACGATTATCGTTCTGACGCACGACCGTAATGGAGACAGGGGTTCCCGGTTCACCCCGCAGCTGGTCAACTGCCTCGTTCAAGGTCATAACAGCGGTCGATTCACCTTCAATATGGCTAATAACATCTCCGCTTTGCAAACCTGCCAATGAAGCAGGACTCCCCTTAAAGGGTGTAACCACAGTCAGCATATCTTCCCGAATTCCGATAAGCATCCCAAGACCGCCGTATTTGCCGCGGTTCTGCGTTCGGAACTCAGCGATGTCCGGAATGAATTGGCTGTATGGGTCCAATTTGCGAAGCATGCCATTGATGGCACCCTCTATCAGTTCTTTGGAATCCGGTGTTTCGAGATGTGCCTGTTTAATATAAGCAAGGATCTCTGAGAAAAGCGCAAGATTCTCTACCAATATATCATCGGAGGTTTCTTCTGAACTCCAACCGAACGGTAGAAACGCGCAGATAAGAAACACTGATAACAAGATTCGAAAACAGGTTCCGGGCGAAATTCGCGAGTTCCCGAAACCGACCGTTAAAAATTTCACTTTTTATTCCCTCCCGCCGACATTATAGTTTTTTAATAAAAGTAGTTTCGTAGCCTTTGGATGCTCGGAATCCGAAAAGCGATAAAGGCTGCGGCAGCACAGTAGAGCAGATCAATACGACTCATCCGGGCTTGCATCAGTTCCCAAACGGACTGCCCCTTAAACACAACCGTCGCGGTCGGCATGGCTTGCGCTATGGATATATTATGCTCTTGGCTCAGTTGCTCCGCGATTTCGGCAACCGCATTCCACTGGACATCCAGATATTTTCCGATAAAAATACCGAGTATCGCGAAAACCGCAGCGGCAGCACTGACAACACGCCACATCGTTCTCGCATCACGCTCAAGACTTCGGCTGCTCGTGAGGAGTATCCCGACGCCAGTCAATATACCGATACCGATAGCAATGAAGCCAGCGGTCCGTCCTGTCCACTGGATATATTTTGCCCAAAGGACCCCGCCTATCGCCGCCCCAAGGAGTCCGCCGAACGGTGCTGTCAAGGTGTTCATTATGAAACAACTCCATCGGTCACAATTGGTGGTTTCTGTCGATGGTGATCCGTATTCTGCTCAAAGGTGTAAGCAACCCGTAGGACTTTTTCCTCTGCAAAAGGTGCGCCGAGCAATTGCAACCCAACGGGTAACCCATTTTCCACAAAACCGCAGGGAAGAGATATACCGGGCAACCCCGAATGACTTGCAGGTGTCGTCATCACATCGGAAAGATACATTTGCAACGGATCCGCAGTCCGTTCGCCTATTTTGAATGCCGGTGTAGGCGAAGTAGGTGTTGCAATAACGTCAACTTTCTCAAACGCTGCGTCAAAATCAGATTTGATGAGCGTCCGTGCTTTTTGTGCCTTCCGATAATATGCGTCCTGGTAGCCAGCACTCAGCGCGAAGGTACCGATCATAATTCGGCGCTTTACCTCCTCACCGAACGCTTCACTCCTTGTCCTTTTATACATATCAATCAGATCTTCCGGACTTTCGTTCCGGTAACCGTAGCGGACCCCGTCGTATCTTGCGAGATTGGCACTCGCCTCAGCGGGGGCGATGATGTAATACGTCGCAATGGCATATTCGGTATGTGGCAAAGAAATTTCCTCAACCGTGGCACCGACGGATTCAAGCACAGCGATGGCAGTGTGCACGCGATCGGCAATTTCTGCGTCTAACGCCTCCGTGAAATACTCCTTCGGGATCCCGATTTTCAAACCGTTCACGTCGTTAATGAGACTCTGTGTGAAATCCGGCACATGGACATCAACGGAGGTGGCATCCATCGCATCACTCCCACAGATGGCGTTGAGTAGCAAGGCACAATCGGTGACATCTTTGGTAAACGGACCGATCTGATCGAGCGAGGAGGCGAATGCGACTAAACCGTAACGCGAGACCCGTCCATACGTTGGCTTCATTCCAACAACACCACAGAGCGCGGCGGGTTGGCGGATCGATCCTCCCGTATCCGAACCCAGCGAACAGATAGCAGTATCCGCAGACACAACCGCAGCAGAGCCCCCACTGGAACCACCGGGAATGGTATCCAAATCCCACGGATTGTGCGTAATCTGATATGCCGAGTTTTCAGTAGAGGACCCCATGGCAAATTCATCCATGTTCGTCTTACCGAGCATCACGATGCCTTGTTCATGGAGTTTCGTCATGACGGTCGCGTCGTAGGGTGGCACGAAGGTTTCAAGGATCTTAGAGGCACAGGTCGTGCGGACGCCCTGCGTGCATATCACATCTTTAATCGCAATCGGGATGCCAGCGAGGGCAGGCATATCGTCACCGTTCTGAAATCCTGTATCGGCACGACTCGCTTGCTCTAAGGCAAGCTCCTTTGTGAGTGTCAAGTATCCCTTGACGTGAGGCTCCACCTCAGCGATACGTGCATAAACAGATTCGGTGAGTTCTACGGCAGTGATCTCACGCGCTTTGAGTTTCTCATGTAGGACGTGTGCCGTCAATTCATAAAGCATTTTTAATTATTCAATCTGGTCACTGCTCCATTACATTACGCAGTGGTTTTCGGTTAAGTCTAACCGCCTCTATATTATGAAAGAATTTTTAATAAAGCCATCTTGTCGACAGCCGATAGCTACTTAGTGGCTGCGGTCAACCACTCTGGGAACACCGAAGTATCCCTCTGCAGCTTCAGGGGCATTCGCAAGCACCTCTTCGCGGGGGTATGAGGGTTTGACAACATCCGGCTTGGCGACATGAGATGCCTCAGCCTCCGACCCCATAATAAAAACTTGATGTGGGTGGATGTGCGATGTCGGTGGCACATGATCCGTCTCGAGCTCATTCAATTTCCCGATGTAGTCCAAAATGCGGGCAAGCTGCTCAGTGAAGTGTTCTGTCTCTTCTTCGTTAAACTCAAGACGCGCCAAATTTGCGACATGGCGGACACCTTCAACGGTAATTGTGGTTGCCATTTTTCGTATTTTATTCCTCACTAATAGTCAGATATTGTCAAGGGTGTAAGTGATGGGTCAAGTCGTCTTGTTGTACCCCCACGACTAAACCGAACGGTGACATAAACGCCATGCCCCGATCTACTGATTTTTGTTATCTTTCCCCTTCCGAATTGCGGATGGAGAACAATCTGGTCAACCTGATAATCCACCACATCTTCAGAAACGACCTCATCCAGACTTCCTGATTGGCGGAAAGGAGATCGGTATCGATCCACATGCTTGACGAGATGTTCTGGAATTTCAGAGATAAAACGAGATGGGCTGGGATACAATGTCTCTCGAAACATTCTGCGTTCACTTGCATGCGAGAGATAAAGCTGCTCCATTGCCCGTGTGATTCCAACATAACAAAGTCGACGTTCCTCTTCTATTGCGGCTTCCATTGCCTCATCAATAGAGCGTTTATGCGGGAGATACCCCTCTTCCATCCCGACGATGAAAACAAACGGAAACTCCAAACCTTTCGCACTGTGCAGGGTCATCAACGTCACCATATCGGTGGTGTCGGTCTCCATAGCATCTATATCCGCCGTGAGTGCTACGTTCTCCAAGTAATCTGAAAGGGTCGGTTCAGGCGTGCTCTGTTCATATTCGATAACGGCGTTAATCAATTCCTCAATGTTTTCAACGCGGTTCTGCGCTTCAATTGTCCGCTGCGCCTTTAAATTTTTAAGGTAGCCTGTTACTTTCAGCACATGATCGAGGGCATCAGCGGGTAGCATAGCAGCATCGAAATCGTCAAAAATTTTGGCGAAGCGTTGCACTTTCGTCTGAAGGCCGCGGTTAATCGCGGTGATTTCGTCGACGCGCTGGATAGCTGCAAAGAGAGAGATTCCTTGGCGTGCCGCAAAATTCATGAGCCGGTCAAGCGTTGTCGCCCCGATGCCCCGACTCGGCACGTTGATGATACGTCGAACACTCACAGAGTCGTTGGGATTGCAGACCACACGGAGGTAGGCAAGGAGGTCTTTGATCTCCATTCGATCATAGAAACCGACTCCTCCGACAATCTGATACGGAATGTCTGCCGCGCGGAACGCCTCCTCAAAGATTCTGGACTGGGCATTGGTTCGGTAAAAGACAGCAAAATCTTTGTAATCCACACCTTCAGCGTGCCAATCCTCAATCTGCGTGCCGACGTAACCCGCCTCGTCGTTTTCGTCCATCGCTTCGTAGCAGGTAATGGGTTCGCCCATGTCGTTATCTGTCCAGAGCCTCTTTGCTTTTCGCGCTTTATTGTTGTGGACAACACCCCATGCGGCATCCAAAATATTTTGCGTGGAACGATAGTTTTGCTCCAAACGGAGGACGCGTGTGTTCGGATAATCCTTCTCAAAATCGAGGATATTCCGGATGTCCGCACCACGGAAAGCGTAGATAGATTGGTCATCGTCTCCGACGACACAGATATTCTGTTTCGTGCCAGTCAATAAGTTTACCAGCTCATACTGACATCGATTCGTATCCTGATACTCATCAACGAGTATATACTCAAATTTGTTCTGATAAAATTGACAGACTTCGGAATTTTCATTCAGGAGTCTCACCGTGAAAAGTAACAGGTCATCGAAATCAAGCGAGTTGTTCAAACGCAGTGCATCTTGATAGAGCACATAGACCTCCGAAACGATTCGCTCGAAATAGCCATCTGCGATATGCCGGTACGCCTCCGGTGATATAGACTCATTTTTCACACGACTGATATGGCTGAGGATCGCGCGCGGGTTGTACTGCTTGTCACTATAATTCAGCTGTCGGAGTACATCTTTGACGAGTGTAGCTTGCTCTCCCGTATCGAAGATGGTAAAGTCGCGGGTATAGGCGTGGTCTCTGGATCGAGACACGCTTTCAGTTTCCGCATTCTTGCCCAATTTCTCAATATCTCGACGGAGTATACGCGCACAGGTGGCGTGGAAGGTTGCTACCCAGAGGTCGCGGCTAACACTGCCTTTCACGAGTACATCCAGCCGATCTTTCATCTCTTTTGCTGCCTTGTTCGTAAAAGTTACAGCGAGAATACGGTAGGGAGAGACGTCGTGGTGTTCGAGTAGATAGGCGATGCGGTGTGTGATGACGCGCGTTTTTCCGCTGCCTGCACCGGATAAGATGAGGAGTGGTCCTTCGGTATGTTGGACGGCTTCGCGCTGGACTTCATTTAAGGAACTTAATAGGTTATCGGTCAATGGTTACCTCTTGCCTGGTTGTATTCGGGGAAAGCGCGCTTTGTAATATATCCTTGCAAGTGGTGCGTTATAGTCCCGAACTTCATTTCATAAAGTATACACGATTTCGGTTAATTTTGCAAGGGGAAATCCATATAAACACAACCCGTTACATTTAGGCGTTAAAACCATCTTCAAGAAGATAGGGAATTGAACTTATTGGCTTTTCATAATTTTATTTAAGTCCCAAACCAAAACCGTACCGTCCTGACTTCCACTTGCAAGAATTTTACCATCAGAGGAAAATGTCAACGCTTTAACCCAGTTGTTATGTTTAGACAAGGTTGTTATAAGATTTCCGGTATCCACTTCAACCCTATCACTGTGTTTTTGAAGCAACCTAATTTCTTTCCCAGAATGAGCGTCATACAACCAAACCCCGATCGAACTTGCTACTGCTATCAAGTCGCCATTTGGTGAATGTTTTAGGTCGTAAATTTGCCCTTTCCCAAGACGAAGCGTAGCATTTTCAGGGATCCCCCACTTCATGTAATCCTGAGCAAACCCACTTAGAGAAAACAGAACTGAGACTAACAATAAGGCAATAATTAGGACATTTTTCATAGATTCTTCTTTAAGAACTCACATAGTCTCTACTCTGAATAAAGAGATCAATGGACATAAATTTCTTATCCTTCCACCCGTTCTTGAACAACGGAAATTGTTGACTTCAACTTCTGTGCCACGAACGCGTAAAGGCTCATCCCTGATTTTTCGGCTTCGTGCGTCAGGGCATGATAAAGTTGCGCATCAATGGCGACTTTGAACGGTGTCTCATCCTCTCCTCGAGCAGGTGCTATCGGAATGGATTCACGATGTTTTTGATAACTCTCTTTGACCCCTTTCCAAGCCATTGCGAGTTCTCTCAATGCTCCCTCCGGTGTATCTGAAAACGCCGACACATTGGGCATTTCAACGAAATGGGCTAAGTAATCACCATCCTCGTCAAGAAATATGTTCACGTTAAATCCATCAAATACATCTTTTTTACTCATTTTGCGTCTCCTGATCATATTGCATGAGAAATTCTTTCACCTGATATCCTTTCGCTTGTCCTCTCTTAGACTGAACTGGTAAACGATATCGATAAGGCGAGTACCAGATGCGGTGACTTCCTGTCTGATGGTCAAAGATCCATCCACAACGGGCAAGTAAGGATTCAAACTCACGAAAACTCAAACCGTTCGGGCTATTTCTTGCTTTTGCTAACAGTCTGTCCCTTCGTCTCATACAGATCCGATCCACTTAAGTTTACAGGTTTTCAGGCAATATTGCAACCGTATCCCAATACCTCTCAGATGAGGTATTCCTTCAAGAACTGTCCAGTATAGGAGGCTTTAACTTTCGCAATATCTTCAGGTGTGCCGTGTGCCAAGACTTTCCCACCTTTATGCCCGCCCTCCGGGCCGAGATCGATGACATAATCAGCGGTTTTGATAACATCAAGGTGATGCTCAATCACCAGCACGGTATGCCCACTATCAACGAGACGATTGAGACTGTCTAAGAGTTTCTGCACGTCTGCGATGTGGAGTCCTGTGGTGGGTTCATCTAAAATATACAGATTATGCTTGCCTCGCTTGATTTTGCCGAGTTCGCTTGCCAACTTTATCCGTTGTGCTTCTCCACCAGAGAGGATCGTAGCAGGGTGACCAATCTGAAGATACCCCATACCGAGTTGGTAAAGAACATTCAATTTATGATGAATTAACCGCTGATCAGCGAAAAACGTAACGCCTTCCTCAATTGACATATTGAGGATCTCAGAGATATTCTTTCCGTTGTAAGTAACATCAAGCGTATCCTCATTATAGCGCGCCCCTTTACAGGTTGGACAAACGACTTCAACATCCGGCATAAAGTGGAGTTTGGTAGTAATTGTGCCTTCGCCGTGGCACTCCTCACAGCGTCCACCTTTGACGTTGAAACTGAATCGGGATGCAGTATAGCCCCTCTCAAGCGAGAGTGGAGTACTGGCGAAAAGTTTGCGAATATTATCGTAAAATCCGATATAGGTAGCAGGATTTGAGCGCGGTGAACGTCCAATGGGGGACTGATCGATGTTGATAACATCACTCAGATGCTGGTGTCCCTCCAATTCTTCATGTGCGCCATAGAGTGTGCGACTGTCATGGTAAAGGGAATGAAGCCGCTTGTAGAGAATTTCGTTAACGAGTGTGCTTTTGCCTGAACCAGAAGCCCCCGTGATGCAGATAAGTACACCGATCGGAATATCAACGTCAATGTTCCTAAGATTGTTTTCACTGGCACCCGTGATGCTCAAGAATGTCCCATTCAAGTTACGACGTTTTTCGGGGAGCCGAATCTCTCGTTGGCCACTCATATAAAGACCCGTCAGAGATTCAGGGCAATCAACAATGGTTTCGAGTTCACCTTGGACAACGATCTGTCCACCGTGGATACCCGGTCCGGGTCCGAGTTCAATAATATGATCAGCGGCGCGAATCGTGCTTTCATCGTGTTCAACAACGATAACGGTGTTGCCAATGTCCCGCAACTTTCGGAGGGTCTCTATCATCTTGGCATTGTCTTTTGGGTGTAAGCCGATACTCGGTTCGTCGAGGACATAGAGCATGCCCATCAATCCGGATCCGATCTGTGTGGAGAGACGGATACGCTGCGATTCACCGCCAGAGAGCGTCGCAGAACGGCGATTGAGATTTAGGTAATCGAGACCGATGCCGAGCAAGAGATTAATCCGAACGACGAGTTCTTTAATAACGCGGCTGCCTGCCTCTCGCTGCTTTTCGGGAATATCCGTGATAGTTAGCAAGAAATCCCGTAATTCTTCAAAGTGCAACTCACCGACCTCGTGAATTGTTTTCCCCTCAATCGTAACGAGAAGCCGCTGTCGTTTGAGTTTCGCGCCATGGCAATCAGGACAGGTGCGTTCTACCATTACTTTTCGGAGATACTCCTCCATACCCGAGTGCGCCTCGCCTTGTTTTCGGTAACGTCGATAGTGCCTATCAATCCGCGTAATGATCCCATCAAAACGGATTTTCCGACCGAGATGGCGTCTTTCAACAGGTCGTGCGCCTTCCGGTTGCAGGATCGGAAATTCTTCGCCGTGTGTGCCGTGATAGAGGATATCAACCACCTTTTCTGGAAGGTCTGCAAAAGGAACGTTCAGGTCGAACCCGTAGTGTCCAGCGAGACTGTACATCGTTCTCCCATCCCACCTATCGGGATCGTAGTTAAACGCTTGGTGGACGAAGGCGCCGTCGGCGATACTCCGACTTTTGTCAGGAACGAGTAGGTCCGGATGCACCTGTAAATAGGTGCCGAGTCCCGAACAGGTTACACACGCCCCCGTGGGTTCATTAAAGGTAAAGTGATGGGGTCCCAACTCAGCCATAAGGACACCGTGCTTCGGGCATCCGAAACCCTCTAATAACGCTGTTGCATCAGTTTCGTCACCCTCTGGCAACTGCCCATCAAAACGCATGAATCCTTCGCCGACAAGCATGGCGTGTTCAAGGGAGGCAAGCACCTGTTTGTCAATATCTTTTTTGACAAAGAATTTGTCAACGATAACTTGGATGTCATATTCCTGATCTGGATCGAGTTCAATTTCTTCGCTGATGTCGTGTTCAATGCCGTCAATTCTGACGTGTCTGCACCCTTTCGTCCGGATGTCGTCGAAGAGATAGTCATAATCTTCGCCGTAGATTTTGAAGACTGGGGCGTGAATTTCAACTTCAGTGCCTTCTGGCATTGAGAGCATACGTTCTAAGATCTGATGATGCGAACGGATCGGGATTTCTGCCCCACAATACGGACAGTGCGCGATCCCGATAGTTGCGAAGAGCATACGGAGGTAGTCTTGCAAATCGGTCATCGTGCCGACGGTAGAGCGCGGATTCATCGTGATCGTTTTCTGTTCAATAGAAACGACTGGGGACAACCCATCAATGAAATCGACATCAGGTTTTTTGAGTTGTGTGATAAAGCGCTTGGCGTAAGTGGACATCGACTCCAAGAATCGACGTTGTCCCTCGGCATAGACGGTATCAAACGCCAACGAGGATTTACCGGAACCGCTAATCCCTGTGACAACGACGAGTTTGTCTCGCGGGATCTCAACTTCGATGTTTTGTAGATTATTTTCTCGGGCACCTTTAACGGCAACAGTCTGTCTCATGGATACCTCCTATTTTTTTATTACTGAATTTCTGCTCTGATTGGTCTTACGGTCCAATCAGGTTTCTGCAAAGAACTATCTATTTTTACGGACTTGTACGGGAAAAGTTACCAATCGTCTTGAGACCCAGCGAAAACGTGACTGCAACGAAGGCGCGATCGGTGTAAAACTTAATAGTTAGGAATACCTATAGAAACGGATTATTTGCATCGAAATAGTATGCGGGTTCTTCTACGGAAGTTTGGCTGTCCTTTGTCAAACGGATGGGTGCTGAGAACTGTTCAATGACCTCTTTCTGTGCAAGCCATTCACACGCCAATTCAAAGGCGAGTTGACGGCTACCGAAATGGGTATAGATGTCGGTTATCGTGCGCTCCTCACCCGATTCTTCTAAGAAATCGAGCAACGGCTTGAACAGTGTTTGTAGATTATCCTCTAAATACGCGTCAATCCGTTCAAGGGCATCGCGAAGTATTGTCTCGTCTTTCGGCTTATCTATCAGATCCATGAAAACGAGGTTGAAAAAGGAGGGGTTGTGCGCAACTGCTTGATAAATTACCTTGCGTCTCGGGGTTTCGTTGTGCAGAAGGACTTCAATACGAGCCAACTCCCTGACCGCATACGTCAGGTAAAGAAATGTGTAATCGATATCGTGCTTGAGGTGGAACCACTTTTCGGCTTTTGCGAGGATAGCTGCCACGTTGGCGGCGGCATTGAGAAGTTGAGAGTGTTTATCCCGCTCACCGACCTGCAGACAGGAAGGGTCACCCACACTGTAAGGGCGAGATAACCTCGCCCCTACGGAAAAGAGACTGTCCCTAGAAAAAAGGACACGACTTTCGGCGAGAATCGAATGGAGTGAACTCCCTTGTAGCGTTCCCTCCAACAACTTTCTATAGTCGCTGCGGGTGTGGAGTTGAACTCGGAAGGGAATCCCATCTTCGATTAACTGATACGCCTTCTGCTTGAATTTCGTTCCATCTCTTAGGATGAGCGTGAGGTGAGGTGTGGTTTTCTCCCAGACGTTGTCTTCGGCGAGATTATTGGTGAGAACTGCGGCGAGAATGTACATGTCCTCTCTGAGCGTGTCCGTTAAACTGTCCAATGCCTGGTGAATCTGTGCGTGGCTGTTCGCTTTTAGCTGTCCCTGAGAAGCATCGCTTGCTCCGACAGTTCCATCGTAATAGTAAGCAGGTTCTTCCACAGAGACCTGACTCTTCACTGTGAGTTTGATGGGCATCGCGATTTGTCTGATAATCCCCTTCCAAGCCAACCATTGACAGACGAAATCGAACGACTCTTCATCAAATTCGGAGTCCTCATCATTCTTGCCGTGTGCACTGCGTCCTAAGTCTGCGTTCAATTCGGTATTTGTGCGCGGTGTTTTCTCCTCACTGAGATACTCAAGAATCGGTTGGAAGATAAATTGTCGCGCATCCAGATAAGCGTTGATTGCATATAGTGTGTCCTGAATAACCGCTTCCGTCTTTTCACAGTTGATTAAATCCGTATAGACCTGATTAAAGAAATCTGGATTGTAACGGAGTGCGGGTTGAATCACCTCGCGTGCAGGGATTTCATTGTTCAAAATCACTTCCAACCGTGCCAATCCTTGCACGACATTCAAAAGCGATAAGAAACAGGTAAGGCAATCTTTGTTGACGTAAAACTGCTTTTCAGCATAGACGAGACTCGGCAGTATGCTGGCGATGACGTTGAGCAGTTGGAACTGTTTATCGCGTTCACCGATGTTGGTGCGGCTGGCGTTTTTATCATACCACTCTTGGATGGAGGCATCGTGCGAAAAGAGGAGTGTGCTATGTGAGAAATAGGAGTGCATGAAGGAGCCCTGCTGTGCGCTCTCTATTGTCTGCTTAAAAGCGTTACGTGGGGTTACATTTGCGTGGATATTGACCCCGTTTTCAACGAGCGAAAAGAAAGATTGCGTTGGACGAATCGCGTCTCTGCCGATGAGTTCTACATCGAGGTCGGATTTTTCCCATACTTGGGCATAAGAGAAACTGCCTGCAACAATAGCGGCGAGGATATAGGGATCCTTCTGAACCTTTTCAACAAGCAGATCCACGGCTTCGCGATACTGTTCTTCGATAACGTCTTGGGATTGCATGGGGTTCTCCTATTTCGGCGCAATTGGAAGTCGAATTTCGGTCTAAAAACAGGAATTTTTCCACTATTAATTATACTACAACTCTGTTAAGAATGCAAGTCAATTTTATGAAAAAACAGGGCATTTTTTGTCTGAATCGCGGATTGGCGCGGATGATACGGATTCACGGATTTTTGGGGAATCCTTCTGTCTCATCTACGGATAAATCGGGGTGAGGAACCCTCCCATAAGGCAACGGAAAGGTGAATGTCAAAACTTTAGACATTCTGATAACACATATCAAGATCAGGTATGTCGGGTCAGGACGGTTCTTTTTCTGTGGCAGTTCATGAGAGCCAGGGAATGTGTTGATTTTCCAAGTAAGGCGTGAGGTATTCTCGGAGTTGGAGGGGGGCGTTGCGGAGGTGTGATTTGTCGGCAAATAGTATTTAGGGAAAAAGATATGCACCTACACTAAACTTCAACACGGACAAAGGCGAGGAACGCTCCCGATAGGAGAACTATGACAAATAGCGTTAACAACAACAGATCCACCGCCGCTGAATTGAAATCCCTGCTAAGGCTCAGCGTATCTTCAAATTTTGGGACTGCCTCTATAGGGACAGACTTCTGCGACATACCCTCACGAACACCAAAGATATGGAGACTCTCTGGATCGGTTCTGTCGGTATCAATGATGAATTCCCGGAATTGCCGAGCATAAAATTGAACATTCTCTAAGAACTGCAGATGCCGCTCGAAACCCGTTCCGGCGAACGACTCAAGGAGATGCTGGAAAATCGTGACAGGTGAAAGAAGGGTGATAGCACGCGCCCGGTTCATTTGAGAAATTCGCTGCTTTAGGTGTTCTTCGCGCAACTGTTCCTGCTGTTCCGCTTCTTTGATGACAATCTCACTGCCCAACTGTATCTCTTGGGTCGAATTCTCACTCATATCACGCCGGCGAGCACGGTATTCGGCCAGAATTTCACGATAAAGTTGCCAAGAACGTTCAGACAATCCGTGCGTAGACTTAGGCGATGCGGAACCACCCGCAATGGAAACAAGTGTATTCGGCATAAAAACCACAAGGGTAACCCAAGTCAACAGAAGTATCACAAGACTGACTGCGCTCCGCTGCACACGCGCAGATACGAGTAAACCTAACGCCAGAAAGAGACAGGTGTACACAAGCGCGATAAAGAAGATAATACCTAAACGTCCCCACGTATCTGCGTCAAGGTAAACATCACTTGATGTAGAGATTACCAACAGGTTCGCCAACACCGAGAACGTGAACGGGATACTAACACTTATCAATGCTCCTAAAAATTTGCCGATCAATAGTGTATGCCTCGAAATTGGATTCGCCAAGGTCAATCGTAGGGTACCGCGTTCGCGTTCACCGGAGATAGCATCAAACGTAAAAAGGAGTGCGATGAGGCTTAAAACGTAGCCAATAATGAATCCCCAATCCACTTTGGTAACCTCTGGACGGACATTATTCACATTAGGAGTGACAGACGGATATGTCAGTATCCAGAAACTTTCTAAAGTGCTGGTGCTCCAACGGTGGCTGATAGAAGTATGGTCCGCCAAGAAGATCTCCCCGCCTTCGGCGCAGAAACGGAGCGATGACGGTTTTTTGTAAAGATCTCCAGGGCCCTTTTGCGCAAGTCTGTATAAACTCTCTTCGGCGTAAGGGTTTAAACGGTTTTGGTATGCGGCGACACCTTCGCGATACTTCTGAACCCGTCCTGGGTGCTCCCGGAGATGCACAATGGCGTTCGTCAGCATCAAGCCGATCAGGAACACAGTTGTCAGCGCGAAGCGGAGACTGTTGAGATTATCGCAGAGCTCACGTTTCACAATATGCCACATATTTTTTATGTTCCTTGCGAGTCGTTCAGGCCATCTTTAGGAAAACGATTTTCTTCGTATATCCAACCCGCCTGTTAGTTGGGCTTACCTTCATTGGACACGTCTATCAGCCAAAGGTCTGTTGAGTATCAGACAAGAATAGTCTGTGGTAAGCAGCAGAATCGCAACTGATACAAGAATTAACTGATGACAACCATTCTATATTTCACTCCTGATGAAAACCAGAAATATCACGATGAAAAGAATGACATTAAGCATAAGAAGTATACCTACATCCGGTAATGCTCGCTCGGCATTTGTCTTCACATCAACCCTCTGAAAAGAAAATTGTGGGAAACTACTCCAATCTGGCGTGCCCTTTTCCGCTGTAAACCACTGTAGAGATCCGAACACATCTTTATCGTAGAAATAGTCAATCACCTGCTGTCTGTATCGCCTCACAGCATTGAAAAAATCTCTGGTGCCCAGCAAGTCCGTCCCTGCCCACGTTTGTGTTGCAGCATCATAGAGGCCGAGGGGTGAAAGTTTCAACCAGATACGCTCCACATTTGCGGGCTGGATGTAGATGTCTTCGAGTGCGGGCTTGCGGATGCGCCACGTTCGTTCTGCTGTATCAATAATTAGCGGACCGAGGAAACGGAAATAATGCTGTGCGTGAAGAACCTTGGGTTTATATTCTTCTTCCTTACCGCCGAGTGCTTCAAACTCTATATGGACTGTGTAGGTATATGATAAGTCACGAGGGTTACCACTAATACTCGGATCAAAGAGGAATCCAACCCCCGGAAGATCAAAATGCCAAACTTCACCTGGAAAGTCGTCAGTGGCAAGGAAGTGTTTGCGCTCTCTGTCAAATTCCTCCCATATCTGTTCAATTTGGTTGAAAGCAGATGCCTTACGTGCTTGCGGAGCCTCAGGACGCGGGATTATAGCAAGAATCACGTTTGGATAGATAAGCACCAAAAAACCCCAGATAAACATAGAGAACATCAATGCCGTGCTCGTTCTACGAGCCGCCGCCGAAATCAGGAATCCAATGAGATAGAATACAGAAAGATACAGGATAGATGTGAAAACAATTCCTCCGATCCGTAGAAAATCATCGGTACTCAGAAAAATGGCGGTAGAGGTCGTTAACAAAATAACCGCGAGAAGTAGACTCATTAGCAACGGCACAAGTAAGCAGAGCATCGCACTGATGTATTTTGCGAGGAGGATATGTCCGCGACGGACGGGATGCGTCAAAACAAGACGCAATGTCCCGCGTTCATATTCTCCCGTAAGTGCATCGTAGGCGAAAATCAATGCTAATAAGCTAACCGTAATTTCAAAGACAAAGACGATATCCATTGAGGCAAACATGCCCATAAACGGATTATCCGACTCGCGTATGTAACTATCCCACAGCGATGGAACAGATCCATAAGATATCGGGACCAAGCTTCCGAGTCGTTTATCGAATCCAGCATTGAATATGCTCAACGGGTTGGGAGGACGGTCAACGTATACATCACCCGCTGAATAGGTAATTTTCTCCTGTAGCTGCCGTTGATGCCTCTTGACAGCATCGTTGTAGTTTACTAAGCGTTGCTCGTAGTGACTGATGAGCACAGCGGTATTGGCGACCACAAGCAACAGCATAATCAAGACGGTTGCAGCGAATCGGAACGTCATCAGATTGTCAAGGAGTTCTCGGCGGATAAGCGTTGTTAGCATAAATTATTCTTCAATGCATATGTGTACAAGATACACATCTGAAAAGACATCTTTTGTCCACAAGTTGATGCCTACCGGAGTTAAGGCGATATTAAATTTGCCACCTCATCATCAGTCAGCTGATAAACAAACATAGTATAGCCAATCCTAGCGTCGGGTTCCCTTTGTTTAAGGCGATTAAGCAAGGCTATTCCTTGAAAACCTCTTAACATGATGCGTTCTTCCTTTGTCGGAGGGGCTTCATAGGTGGTTTTATATAGGTTCTGAGATTTGGGTTCCCGAAGTCCTTTGTTATATAAACTGATCTTGTGATGTAAGGTAGCCCACTGCTCAGAATCCATTGGATAGAGGAACGAACTATCAAGGATATACCCACCAAACAAATAGGTTAAACTCACGATATAACGTCCACCTGATAGTGGATCTAAGAGTGCATCGGTTGACTTAGGTTGGGCATAAGGTAAGACAATCCACCGATCATCAATACCATAAGATGACAGAAAAGAGCTTCCAAAGTACTGTATCCAGACCTCCTGATCTTCTTGTTCTTCAAGATATGCTGCCAAAAGCGGCAGGTCTTGACCCCAATCCAAGTTTGAGTCAACGAGATGTTTGTATCCATTCTTTGAACCCCCAGCGAATTCATTGAAGTAAGCCAGCGAATCTCGACTCTGATAAAAAAATATAAACCCCAGCCATAGCAGCAGAAAGCAAACAGCATAACGAAGCATTTTACTTTTTTCAAAGTGTAACGTGCTTAATCCTACCAGAGAGATAAAGCAGGGATAGATAGGAAGGATGAGACGAATGCCTACGTTATAGGAAGAGGACATGGATATTCCAAAATAAAAAACGAGCGAGGTGTTTTGTCTCTCTGATATGTCGTAAGCGTTTGGCTTCGCTCCATTGTTGATAAACAAACGGACCTACAACAATAACAGTAAGAATCAGCGTAAGTAATATGTATTTTTTCACAAAAAAACTCAGTTTCTCCGATGCGTTTGAAATAAATAGGTGTTAGTTTCTTGGCTGGCTCTTCGGTTCACCTTTGAGTTCGCCCCAGTGTGTCAGCATTTTACCTGTTGCCTCAACGGCATGAAAACCCGTATCATATACGAGAACGTCTCGAACAAATATTATACCTTCTCCATAACCTCCGAAAACATAAATCTTGCCGGTGACCACCGCAGCATCAATAGGACTCAGGGGACTCGGCAGTTCTGGAATAGTGTCCCATGCCTCTGTTCGCGGATGATATACATCCACTTTCGCTAAATACTCACGCGGGAGGATCAGAGGACGAAAACCTCCAATGAGATAAATCTCATCTCTTACAACAACTGTTGAGAACCTCGATATGAGGGCTAACATATCCGGCTTCTGCTGCCATTGAGAACTTATCGGGTCATATTCCTCAATGACCCTCAGATGAGGCCCAGCACCCGCAGGGGGCCATCCAGCACCCCCCATGACATAAAGACGATTGTTGACGACAGCCACACCTCCCGGACCCCGCCGGGTCGGCATGTTCGGAGCTGTCCCCCACAGATCCGTCGCTGGATTATAGACATCAACCCGGTCCATCCGTTGTTTATGTCCCCCACCGAAGCCCGTCGCACCGCCGATGAGATAGACTCTTCCAGCAACCACACCCAATCCAAAGTTGACACGAGAAATCGGCATATCTTTTTTTTGGATCCATCTATTATTCTTCGGATTGTATGCCTCTACATGAACTGGGAATTTCATATTCCCAATTTTGTTATCTTTCCCACTTGCCCCCCCGAAGACATAGATGATCCCATCAACGACTGCAACTCTAGGATACTCGCGTGGCGTTGGCATGTCTGCACGGGGCCGCCACGTATTGGTTTGCGGATTATACTCCTCAACGGTTGAAATTCCAAAGGGCCCTGGATTTCTTATTCCTCGCTTCACGTCTTCAATCAGGCTGCCCCCTATGAGATACACCTTATTATCCACGACAGCTGTGGCGAATCCCCTTCTCTCAGTGGGGAGCTGCGTGATGTGTTCCCACGCCTCCTCCGCAAAAGACGCTATTGGCATCCGCAAAAGAATGAAAACAATGCTACCAATAATGATACCTTTTTTGGAATTAAACACGCTTAACATCGATTATCCTCCCCTGTTTAATGGCTATCAAATAACGTGAGTTGAAGAAAAAATAAGAGTGTTTTATAGAAAGATCCCTCTGGTATAATGAGTTAAACTAAACCTTAACCCACAGGAGTTCTCCCCTGTCTATTGCATCACTTTTCTGCAAGATTGACAATTTTTTCTGGCACTTGAAACATATAAGGCACAACACCAACTTCCCAGGACGGACTGCGAAAAACGCGGACATCCTTGAAGACCCCATCTCAGCGAGGTAATGACGATCTTGGTTCACTTTCATCAAAGTCAGTATCGGACCTTCAAGGACTATTATCTTAGAGAAGTCTGCCTGCCCTTGCGTTGGACGTTTCTAAACTTGGTGAGTTATAACCGGTTCGTCGCACTCAAGTCAGAGGTGATGTTTGCGTTGTCTGTTTACCTTTACACCCGCTTGGGTGTCGGTGAGGGGTTTTCTTTCATAGATTCAACACGGTAAGTTACTCTAGGTTTATCTAACATCCGGCAATACCGATGGGCAATACCAATGACAGACCCCCTGTTATGGAGTTAGTCCGTCCCGTATTTGGCAAACTTTACGCAGATATCTGCGACATCGCTTGCATTGCCAGAGACTTACCGAAAGCCGATGGTTATAGCGATGACTCGGCACTTTATCAGGCACACCCTCTCCTTTGCGAGCATAAGCATAGGGGCGGAAATCTTCTCGGGTGAAACCCGTCTCGTCAAGATAAGCAGACTTTTTGCCATGGGTTTGTATCTCTTGTTGAAGCCTTCAGAGATACTCTTGGCGTTTCACGGGACACTGTTCTTTATAGGTCTGCGTTTTTTTTTCGCGTGATATTCAGCTTCGACAAGGCATAAGAGATGCCATGTTGAGAAACACCGAAGTATTTGGCGCGTTCGGTGAGGGTGTGATCCGGAAAATCAGCAACATGTTGCCGAAGTGCCTCGTAATCAATGCGGTGGGGACCCTTGGGCCCCGGCTTCTCAGCGGCAAAGGGGTCTTTGGCTTCTAACGAGTTATAGATCGTCCGTCTTGAGACGCGAAACGTTCGTTCCGCAGCGGCTTTACTGCCACCGGCGTTGATGAAATCGAGCACGCGTTTGCGTAAATCTGTTGAATATGCCATAATCATAGAGCATAACATAAACCCCAGAAAATGTAAACTTATTTTCGGAGTCTACTATAACAACATCACTGAACATCTGAGATCTATTCAGACTTGAATTCTTCATACATTTTTTTTGCGTCTAAGTACCTATCCGTATTTGCCTTATTTGGGAATAAATGAGCAACAGCCTTGTGATAATTCAGGTGTTCCTCTAAAGATAAATCAAGTGTATACGCTTTACCTTTATTCTGATCCAATAATGCTTCAAAAGGGAAGTATTTTAAATATGTATGAACTTCCGGGATATCTCCATGCTCAGCAATAAGGTGTTTTCGGTTATTCGCTATAATCTGTTCAATAGACAGATCATTCACATCTGTTTCTTGCTGTTCACTTTCTTCAGTTTCATCTGCTTCTTGCTCAAGAGGTGTAAATGGAGAAGTGTCGTATAAACTATCAGACTGACCTAGTATTTCAAAAGTATCTAAGTCCTTTGTGTTATCACCTTGCAAAGATTCTGATACATATTCATCGGGTTCTTCAATATGTTCAGTTTGTTGGGGCTGTTCTGGATTCTCAGATTCTACCTGTGATATTTCACTATCATTATCAGTTAAATCTTGTTCACTCACAGGTGTTACATGCCTTTTCTCAAAGTTATCCATGAAACGTTTTGTGTCATATCTTACATACAAACTGCCGACTAAAGCACAAACAACGAGTAAAATAACAACATAAATTGCGATTCTCACCTCACGTTCTCCTTTTGTGGGGCAAGCCTATAACAACTATCTATCTGATTGTTGCTATAGGCTTTGCATGTCTATTACCCCATTTGACTGCAGTTTACCCAGTCAACATTTCTGATAGAAACGAATGTTCGCACTTTCATTTCGTCAGGACTTACGCAAATGGATCAAATATCGGACATTTGGACACAAAAAAGCAGCATTTATCATCTTTTTAACCCCCTAAATCCCCCTTATCAGGGGGACTTTAAGAAGTAGTGCGTAAGTCCTAAGAGTTTTCATAAACTGAGAGTATAACACATTTTTAAACTATTGCGTAAGTCCTATAGGACTTACGCACTGGCGTATAAACTTTCGTTTGGGTTTCCATCGCAGCTCTCCACTGCAACACCGATGTCTACACATGAGAACACCATTGAACAGGGAAGGGACACTTTTTGCATCCGTCCTGTGATAGGAATCCCCTGGGATTTGAGATATTCAAAATCTGCTTCTGTTGGGTCTTGATGCCTAACGCCTCTATCCTCTGTCTATTTTTGCCATTCGGTTAAGACAATTGACTTCCGAGTACTTTCGCTGGGAAAGAGTGAATAGCGTCTACAATCACATTTTTTCACAGACAAATTCAACTGATTTTGATATAATAACCCAAGTTTCTATACACATATCGCCCCGAAATCAACGGTATGAAGGTTTCCTTATGGCATTCCCCGGGGGCTGTCGTTGGGTGCATCGGGGTTTATTTTTCTGCAAGTTGGGTTTGTTTCAGAAACCTTCAGAAAAATCAAAGATCTCTTGAAAACCGAGCAGGAACCCGACCGAAATTGTCCAAACTATAGTGACTTACATGATTTTCAGCAGGCAAAACAGGACGTTCTCTGCGGTATTTTGTAGCGTAAACTTCAGTTTGCGCGTCCCTCCCCACCGCTTGCGGGGAGGATACAGAGGGGTATGGATGCTACGATGGAAGATCAAACGTATACAAATTCAATAGGGATGCGGTTCGTTAGAATTGAACCGGGGACCTTCACGATGGGTTCAAAGAACGCTGCGCTCTCAGACGAACTGACAGCCGGAAAAGCATACCTCCGCGACGGGGATTGGGACGAACACCCCGTGCATCAGGTAACTCTTACCACGCCGTTCTACATCGGGATTTTTCAAGTGACAAACGCCCAGTATGAGACTTATGATCCCGCACACCGAGACTTGAAGAGTCTTCAGAATACAGGTTTCTCGAAAGAAGACGATGAAGCGGTTGTGTTTGTAGATTGGCACGATGCGACGCGATTCTGCGAATGGCTCTCCGAGAAGGAGGGACTTCCTTATCGACTGCCGACCGAAGCGGAATGGGAATACGTGTGCCGTGCAGGCACAACGACCCATTTCCATACCGGCGATATACTACCGCCTGAATTCCACAAAAACGTTGGAGAGAGTTGGTACCCGGATGCCGAGCGGAGCCGTGGCACAGAAAAAATCGTGCCGCTACACGTTGGGCAAACGCCACCCAACGCCTGGGGTGTATACGACATGCACGGAAACGTAGAGGAGTGGTGCCAAGATTGGTATGGGCCCTATGAACCCGATCCACAAGTGGATCCAGTGGGCAGAAAAGCAGGTTTGTATCGCGTCACACGGGGTGGGAGTCACTCGACGTTGCTCTGCTACCTACGCTCAGCCAATCGGATGGGGGCAGTCCCAGAAGATAAGCACTGGTACATCGGATTCCGTGTCGTCTGTGGTGAGATGCCGCAGACCGCGCCGCCCCCTGCACCGAAGGTGGCGTTATGGGGACGTAACGTTAAACAAGAAAATAGGCGTGTCCCCGTGCCAGAATCCCCTTATTTCGCGGAACCACTCACTTATGTTAAAATTCCTGAAGGTTCAAACGGACCACTTTTTTCGGCGCATAACCATGTCCCGGCGATCGTGGAGTGTCCGAACGGCGATATGTTCGCGGCATGGTATTCATGTGTAACAGAACGTGGACGCGAATTGACAGTCGCTGCGAGTCGATTGCGCTTTGGTGCAACCGAGTGGGACCCAGCCGAACCTTTCTGGGGTCCGCCCGATCGGAACAATCACGCCACATCCCTCTGGCGAAACGAGAATGGACGGATTTACCATTTCAACGGACTCTCGGCAGCCGCAACGTGGGGTCCCTTAGCGTTGGTGCTACGCCACTCCGATGATAACGGTGCGACATGGTCGAAACCGCGCTTCATCTCACCTGAGCACCGCCTCCGGCACATGCCGATCGCCTCTGTTTTCCGAAGACAGGACGGCTCTATCCTCCTCGCTTGCGATGCAGTAACCGGTGGAAACGGTGGCACGGCGATATGGCTCAGTGAGGACGACGGCGACACATGGTATGATCCAGGAACAGGACAACCCATTCCCGAGTTTGCTGATGGCAAACAGGGCGGATGGATCGCTGGTATTCACGCTGCTGTGGTTGAACTCACAGATGGAAGGTTGATGGCTTACGGCAGAGGCGACACTATCAACGGACGGATGCCGAAGAGCCTTTCCGCAGATAGCGGTAGGACGTGGCATTACAGTGCGAGTCGGTTCCCAGTCGTTTCTGGCGGACAACGGTGTGTGCTGCTACGACTTCAAGAGGGACCCATTTTTCTCGCCACGTTCACAGGAGAGCGGAAAGCATTGACACCCATGCCGATTGTTGATGCTGCTGGCAATGAACGCCTCGTTACCGGACTCTTCGGGGCGTTATCTTATGACGACGGTGAAACGTGGGAGTGTATGCGTTTAATTTCAGATGATGGAGAAGACCGAGAGCTTGAGACGATGGATGGACGCCCCTTTACGATGGGGTTAAATAGCGCCGAACTCGGGGGTTACCTCGCTGTTTGCCAAGGACAGAACGGGATCATCCATCTGATTAGCAGCCGTCAACACTATCGATTTAATTACGCGTGGCTGAAGGAAAAGTTGTGAAGTGCCTAAAATGCCTAAAGTTGCTAAGTTGGTTGCTGGCACAAACTAACAGTTTATGCTACAAATATGTGCCCATCAAAGGACTATAGTAAAAAAATGAAGCTCCCCTTTTTACATCAGGAAGTAGACATCAGTCCCGATTTACGAGAAAGTAACGACATCCTTGACAACCCCGATGCCTTGCAGGAACGGATGGCAGCCGAGGGGTATCTTCTGATTCGTGAACTACACGGCAAGGACGCGATCCTCACGGCGCGTCGGCAGATTCTGGAGAAACTCGCAGCAAAAGGGATGCTCGCACCGGATACAGAATTGATGGACGGGATCTTTAACCCCGATTACCCTGAACCGCCATCAACCGGCTCAATGGGCAATAAAGCATTGACGCAGATGCCAGCATTTAAAGCCGTTGTTGAAGGTGAACCCATCATGAACTTTTTCAAACGATTCCTCGGTGGCGATGCCCGAACGTTCGATTTTAAATGGCTTCGCACGGCGGGACCTGGATCAGGTTCACCGATTCATTACGATATCGTCTTTATGGGCAGAGGCACACAAGACCTCTACTCTTGCTGGACTCCCTTTGGCGATGTGTCTCTGGACATGGGTCCGATTGTGTTCTGCCTCGGATCTAACCGATTTGAAAAGATTCGAGCAACTTATGGACAATCAGATGTGGATCGGGATCTGATTGAGGGACACTTCAGCGATAAACCGCTTGAGATCGTCGAGAAATTCGGGGGACGCTGGGCAACGACAACATTTTCAGCGGGAGACGTTATCATTTTTAGTATGTTCCTGATGCATGCTTCACTCGTTAACACCTCCGATAAAATTCGGATAACAGCAGATACGCGTTATCAGCTTGCTGCTGAACCCATTGATGAACGCTGGGTTGGTGAAAAACCGAAAGGGCATTACGCATGGAAGCAACAGGACGCGAAGATCGAATCCTTAAAAAAATCACGGCAGAGATGGGGCATTTAATCGCATGACACGTCCTCAGAAACACTTTTTCTATACAGATAGGGGTTTCTCGCTGGGACCTTATGGGTAGTTCACCTTACAAACGTTTAAAACAGTAGCCTGCAACAATACGCAGAAATACCCAAGCAAAAACACGCAGGCGGATTTGAGAAACGCACTTCAAAGATGGAACGCACGTCAGTTAACCGCAAGGAAAAATTAAAATCCAAATTTATTCCTCTTCTTCTTGTTCTGCTTTGCGCTGCTGCAATCGGCGTTGGTATCAGACATTACACAGGCAACAAACTGCCTGTCGGAACGTGGGAGGTCTACTTCAGTGAAGTCGATACGGGAGCCAGTCACTATTCCCTTGAAAAACGCCTTATTGAAAAACTGACCACTGCCGCATCGCGGGTTGATGCTGCCCTCTATCACTTGGACTCTGCACGGGTAGCCGATGGCTTAATCAAAGCACATCGCCGCGGGGTCCAGGTGCGAGTCGTCACTGAAACGGACAACATTGGTGAGGAGGCAATTGCACAATTGCAGGAAGCCGGCATCCCTGTCGCCGAGGATGGAGACCCCGACAGTTACATGCATCACAAATTCATTGTGATTGATGAGCAATACGTCTGGACAGGCTCCTATAACACGACCTATAACGGGGCATATAAAAACAAGAATAACGTAATATTCATTGATTCCGCCCCGTTGGCGTATAACTTCACACGGGAGTTCCGAGAGCTGTTCCGGCAAATGCGGGCTGAGAAACCTACTGGCGCGTCAGTTGTGCATCCGAAAGTGGCACTCAGCGACGGGACACAGATATTCACCTATTTTTCACCAGACAACGACATCCTCTCCTCGCTTGTGAAGGAGATCGAATCTGCCAAGAAGTCGATTCATTTTATGGCGTTTTCGTTCACGGAAGATACACTCGGCAGTGCGATGCGGGATCGTTTTGCGTCGGGGATTGACATACAGGGGGTGTTTGAAAAACGACAAATTAGTCAATACTCTGAATATGAACAAATGAAGGCAGCAGGTATTTCAGTGATTCAGGATAGAAATAAGGGGACTATGCATCACAAGGTAATTGTTATTGACGAGGAGACTGTGATTACGGGTTCCTACAACTTCTCCAAAAACGCCGAAGAACGCAATAGCGAGAATCTATTGATTATCAAAGGAAATCCTGATATTGCCCAAGCATACCTCGCTGAATTTGATCGAATCGTGCGCTAAGGCGTTTCACCTAATATCACTGTAGAATAGTGTTCGGTGCCATTCCTACCGATTTTAAGGTGGACCTCCGTATTCGGTCGCTTACTCACAACGCATTTTAACAACTCGTCGTAAGAGTGGACAGGGACTTCGTTAAATTCCAAGATAAGATCCTGAGGTAAAAGCCCGCCTTTGTGCGCCGGACTGTTTTCAATCACACCCGTAACAAGGACCCCCGAATCGCCAATATCAACTTCAACACCGAGCCAACCCCGCGCAACCTTCCCGTGTTCTATAATTTCTTTGGCAACGGCGCGAACCGTCTCTATCGGCATAGCAAAAGTGATTTCCTGATTCCGAGCCGCCAGCGGGGATCGAGCAAGAAATTGTGTAATGTCTACATCGTCCTGCTTCTCGAAAAGCGTGTCAAACGGAGAATGCGTAGCCGTTGGTTCCGTGAGGACTGCGAGTATCATTCCAACAACCTCCCCTGACGTGTTTAGGACTGCCCCACCGCTGTTGCCGGGTGTAACCGCCGCGTTGATTTTAATTAATTCGCGACACAATTGATTCGGCAAGGTGTCCCAACCTCCCACAATACCGAAGGAGACAATGGGACTCTGGCCATAACTGCCCCCGATTGTCACAACCCAGGAACCTGTATCAATTTTTGAAGAATCGCCCCACTTACGAGGCAACGTGAATTCGATCCATTCCTCAGGGACCGCTGGAGACCTGATCGCATTCGTTGATGGCGTGGATTTTCGCAGTGGACCTGTAGCCCGAAGCACAGCAATATCAGTGAATACATCAGTGCCGATGAGTTTTGCTGAAGACACCCTTTTATTGTTAAAGATAACCTCAATCTTACTCGGAGGCCCCATCTCGAAAGTGGTCGTCACAATGTGTCCGGCGGTGTCAATCACAATACCAGAACTGATGTTTTGGTGCATCAGTGCTAACTCTTTAGTGTTCCACGAAAGTGGGACCGGTACGCCTTGTGTTGCGACAACCTTCACAACGGTAGGGCGGGCATCCGTGACGATCCTCTGAAAATCCTTTTCAAGCCGCTGCAACACACTCTCATTGGCGAAACCGGAAACGGAGACAGAGAGGAGAAGACTCAGCGATTCGATTATCAGTAGTTGACGTTTTAATTTTCGTGCGTACATGATTTACAAACCACCCCGTGTGGACGCGTTGGTATAACTCACCTGTTTTAAGATGTAATGTTGTTGCAGTGGACGCACCGACGGTCGAGTAACATCACCCGGTAGGCGCTGCCTGCCGTTTCCCACGGCACGCCGTGTCACCACCGGTGAGGTCGCAACTTGCACTTTTTGAGACTCAGATGTTACCACAGTTGAATCGGAGTCTCGATCAAACAGGGACCCGTCTTGGTAGAGATAGGTGCCAGTTACGGCAAGAATTAACGCCAGAATGCCACTGAACGCCCATACTGGACGGCGAAATACATCCACCAGTTGCTTCCAACCTATTGTCGGGGTTCCTTTAACCCTGTTAATTTCGCCCCGCTCTTCGGCGACCCGTTGCAGCAACGTCGGCATAAAGTAGGGTGAAGGTTCAATTTGTGGCAATTGCTGGACGGTTTTAACAGATTCCTGAAATCTGGCATACTCCTGCTGACACGCCTCACACGTTGCGAGATGTTCTTCAAAACCTCGCAACGTCTGATAATCAAGTGTGTCCTCAAAATGGGCAGAGAAACGTTCCTCAGCCTGTTGGCAGTTCATAATAAACGACTCCTATGAACATTAGATAAACGGTTTTAACTTGTCTTTAAGCATAAGCCGGGCACGATTGATGCGAGATTTCGTTGTCCCGCTCCGGAGTTCCAATACCTCACTGATTTCGTCGTAACTCAGTCCCTGCAGGTCCCGTAAGACGAGAGGGAGTCTGTATTGTTCTGGTAATTCTGCGATCGCTTTTTGGAGTGCGTTGCGTAATTCTTTACGTTCAAGTTCCACTTCCGGCTGGAAAGCAGGATTCGCGGGTGCATTTGCAATCAAATCAATTTCTTCTGTGTCGTTATGCCCCTCGCTTCCGCTATTCACAACGTTATCAACTCTATATTTGTCCCGCCGTTCTCGATTTCGGATTTCATTTTTGCAAAGGTTCTTAGCGATGTGATACATCCATGTTTTAAACTGTGCCCGCCCGGGTTTATAACGATGCGCCGCTTTAAACATACGAATAAACGTCTCCTGCGCTAAATCCTCAGCGTTATCCCTATCATTGATGAACCGAGCAATGAAATTAATGAGTGGCTGCTGATGTCGGCGCACGAGAAGCGTAAATGCGCCTTCATCGCCTTTCTGGTAGCGTTCTATTAATTCATCATCTAAGTCAAGCATCAGGTGCCTCCGGAGGTGCTTATCCATAATATACACCGAACTTCAGATTTGGTTGCAAATTTTTTGGTGCATGAAAATGGAGACCGGAAATCAGATATATTATGGTGCGTGTCTTGACCTGAAAACGGGTTTTCGTGTATGATTATTTTGATAAAGCACTACACACGCCTACAAAAATTTAGCATATTTCTACAGCAGATGTCAAATTCAGCAGGACTTACGTAAATTGGGCAAAAAACAGTGTATTTCCGTGATTTAACCCCCTAAATCCCCCTTATCAGGGGGACTTTAAGAGAAAATGCGTAAGTCCTATTCAGAACGGAACAGCTGCTTTCAGATGGAGGTTTACATGTTTGATCAAGTCTTACAAGAAGTTGAGGCACAGTGTAAAGAAGAGAGAATCCCGATGTTGGGGGAAGAAAAAGCGAAATTTCTCGCCGCGTGCGTTGAAAAGGCGAAACCGTCCCTCATTGTCGAATGTGGAACGGCTATCGGTTACTCCGGCCTCTGGATACTGCGCGTGTTGAAAGCCGTTGGGACCGGACGCTTGATAACGATTGAAATAGATGCTAACCGTGCTGCGCAAGCGCGAGCGAATTTTGAGCGCGCCGGAATGGCTGACCTCGTCGATTCACGTATCGGTGATGCACAGGAAGTCCTTAAAAGCATTCAAGACCCGGTTGACTTTCTGCTTCTCGATAATAATTTCGACAATTACTTCCCCTGTTTTCAGGCAATTGAACCGCAGTTGACAAATCCAGCGACCGTCGTGGCTGACAACGTCGGTATCGGTGCCGAGACAATGGCGGATTATCTGGAACACGTCCGAGAGCGTTATGAATCCGAAACACACTGGTTTGACATCGACCTCCCGTGGGTGAAACAGGACGCAATCGAAGTAAGCATCTACCGCTCGTAACCTAAAGCAGTTTTTTTACTAATTTCAGACCGGTGTTAACGAAGAAAACACCACCCAGGAGCACTCGCTAAAAATGGATTACGATTTTACCGCTGTCGCACGGCTGCCTTTGCCGAACGATAACGTCGCTATCGCAACACAAACCTTAGAGAGCGGCACACGCATTCATCACAACGGAGAACAGTTTCAACTATCGCACACCCTCTTGGAAGGCCATCGGTTCGCCGTCCAACCAATTCGGGAAACTGAACCACTTTTGTCGTGGGGTCTCCCTTTCGGTTTTGCAACACGTTCTATCTCTCCAGGGGATTACGTGTGCAATCAGAAGATGATTGATTCGCTATCAATTAGAAATCTACCCTTTGAATTGCCAGAGACACCTAACTTTAGCGATAAAATGGCGCCCTATCAATTAGACGAAGCAGAATTCTGTTCAGGACAACAAGTGCCGCGTCATGCAAACGAACGTCCCTTTCTCGGTTACCAGCGTCCCGGTAATCGTGGCGTTGGCACGCGAAACTATATCGTCGTTATGGGGACAACGGCGCGCACCTCTGGCTTTGCGAGACGACTTGCTGGTATGTGTTCGACGCGCGCTGAAACCTATCCGAACATAGACGGCATTGTTGCCGTAACCCACACGGAAGGCGGCGAAAGCAAAACTCCCAATAATATTGATATGCTGCTCCGAACGCTCGCAGGTTTCACCGTCCATCCGAACATCGGCGCGATACTACTTGTTGACTACGGCACCGAAGCAGTTACCAACGAAATGCTTAAAACGTATATGCGAGACGAGGGGTACGCTTTGGATGATGTCGTTCACAATTTCCATCGCCTCCAAGGTAGTTTCGACACCGATTTAGCCGGTGGTGCTGAGATTATTGATAGCTGGTTAGATGACGTGAACAGCGTTCCGCGGACCGAACAGTCCTTGGAACATCTCAAAATCGCCTTGCAGTGTGGCGGTTCTGACGCGTTCTCTGGTGTATCGGGCAATCCGCTCGCCGCTTACGTTGCGAAAGAGGTCATCCGTTATGGCGGGTGCGCTAACCTCGCAGAGACCGATGAACTGATCGGTTCCGAGGCTTACGTGCTTCAGAATGCTCGCGATCTACCGACAGCGCGTAAATTCCTCAATACAATCGAACGTTTCAAGAGGCGCGCCGCGTGGCATGGACACTCCACAGAGGCGAATCCATCTGGGGGCAATAACTTCCGTGGGCTCTATAATATCGCCATTAAATCAATCGGCGCGGCAATGAAGCGGCACCCCGATGTCTGTCTCGATTACGTCATCGATTACAGTCAACTGATGGAGGATCCGGGTTACTACTTCATGGACAGCCCCGGCAACGATCTGGAGAGCATCGCAGGACAGGTGGCATCCGGGTCCAACATGATTTTCTTTGTCACTGGAAACGGTTCGATTACGAATTTCCCGTTCGTGCCAACAATTAAGATCGTTACGACGACCGGACGCTATGAAATGCTTGAAAAGGACATGGACGTGAATGCCGGTGCGTATCTTGACGGCACATCGATGGAAGAACTTGGTGAGTCTATGCTCGACGTGACGGTGGATGTCGCGTCGGGTGAACGTTCCGTCGGTGAAAAAGCCGGACACTCCCAAGTTTCACTGTGGCGTGACTGGAAGCAGACGGGTCCCGTGGATTTAAATCCACTGTTGACGGATTCTGAGTTGAAATCTGGCGATCCGATTCCAATTGATACCGCGCCAGGAGCAGCACTCTCCGAATCTCGGCTCCCCCAGGAATTACAATTCCGTGCCCTACAAACAGAAGACGGATGTCGCACGGATCAAGTGGGACTGATTTTGCCTACCAGTCTCTGTTCGGGTCAGATTGCGCAGATGATTGCGCACCGTTGCAATGAACGGGAAATTGGCAAGGCGCAAGGTATATCGCGTTTTGTCGCGCTGCCGCATACGGAAGGCTGCGGTGTCTCCAGTGGACGTTCTGAGGAGATTTACACCCGCACGATGATTGGACATCTCACCCACCCGACGGTTGCTCTCGGCTTACTCCTCGAACACGGTTGTGAAAAGACGCACAACGACCACGTCCGACATGAGATTCAGCAGTTGGGAATATCCCCGGAACGCTACGGCTGGGCGAGTGTGCAATTGGATGGCGGGATTGATGCTGTCATTGATAAGGTGCAAGATTGGTTCTCGGAGGAACTTGTGGATAAACCGGCTGTTCCTGTTGTCGATGCGGGATTAGAACATCTCTGCATCGCCGTGACATCAACCGGAACCGCAACTGAAGAAGTCTCGGAGTCTCTGACGCAATTAACGCACAGCGTCGCCGCTTCAGGCGGAACGGTCATCGTGCCTGCAAACGCGACTTTTTTACGCATGTTCGGGGTTACAAACCCCGCCCACAGTGTGCCTACCACTTTGGCGTATGGACAGCGGGTTGAAAAGGCGGGTTTCCACATCATGGAGACTCCCACCGATCAACAGACGGAGACGTTGACAGGATTGGGTGCGACGGGTGTGGATCTGGCACTTGCGCACATTGTTGGGGCCCCCTTACAATCGCACGTGATGGTCCCACTCATTCAGGTCTCTACAGATGCGACAACGCAAACCACCTACGGTGCCGATCTGGATTTGGGGACTGCTGATGTTGATGAGTTGTTAGCCTTAATTGTGGAAGTGGCTTCGCGGCAGTATACCCCGAAGTTGCACGGCAAAGGGAACACGGATTTTCAGTTGACCCGGGGCTTGTTGGGAATTTCAATGTGATCAAAATCCCAAGAAAGACTTGAGAAGACAAGCATTGTCGAGAAAAAAGGTCGCGAGCACAGCTCGCTCCTACAAGAAGATACGCTGATAGCAGAGTCCCCAGATACCCCTAAATATTTTTTCATCCATCATTTTAATGTTGTGGGTAGATTATACAAATTCCCTCTAAGGAGCACAAACAATGTTCCGTTGCTACAATGGTAGCGAAATCGGTGCGCCGATTTGGGAGGAACGATACGTCGCCTCCGCCAACTCGATGCCGTCTCTGCCGATGCGTCCGTGGGTTGTCGGTTCTGCTTCACCCACAATGCACTGGAGCCAATGGTCGATGCTCGTTCCTTTTGCGGCGACACCCCAATACCGCTGCTGCCGTCGTTCCGCTGGCATGTTGCGGTAGGTATTATCATCTGGCACAGGCGCAGTAAATTCTTCCGACTCCGCCATGTCGTGTGTTTTCCAACGGAGTCCATTCTGAATCAACGTCGCAGAACCTTTGCTTGTGACGAGACCGTTCCCACTGTTCCTGATTTCAGCCGCCCAACTCTTCATCATCATACCGACACCACCGTTCTTGAAATGCACGGTTAGCACGGCGTTGTTCTCTACGGCTTGTTCGGCGGGTGGATAGGTCCCACCGAGTGGGACATGACTCGTGAACCCGTAGACAGTGGAGGCGGGACCGTAGAGCCACAGCCAGATATCGAGTTCGTGAATTGCTTGCTCCACCAACATACCGCCCGACTCTGCTTTCACAAAAAGCCACGGATGCCGTTCGGGTGAAAACCAACCGACCTGATTGGAATACGTCATTTGTAGTGTGCCGAGTGTGCCATCATCCAATAACGATTTCAGCTTCATGTACCCCGGATTGAACCGCATCATATAGGCGACCATCAGGAGAACACCCGACTCTTCAGCGGCAGCAATCATTGCTTCACCCTCGGCGACGTTGCAACACATCGGTTTCTCCATCAAGATATGCTTGCCAGCAGCGGCGGCAGCACGGGTGATTTCGAGGTGCGGACGCGGATGGACACACACATCAACGGCATCTATATCCTGTCTATCGAGGAGTGCGCGGTAGTCTGTGTAGGCATCTGCACCAAACAGGGCAGCTTGCTCGTTTGCCGAGGTCTCGTTGATGTCTGCGATTGCGACGATGTCTGCGCGTCGCGTCGGTTCTTGGTAATAGGGCGAGTGAAGATTGCGAAAAATGCCACCACATCCGATAATGCCAACTTTAATTCTGTCCATTTTTTAATTTTTCCTTGCGGAGGAATACGCAGAAACACCCAAGCAAAAACACGTGCGTTTGAACTTTGGCGTGCGTTCCTCAAATCCGCCTGCGCCGTTGTTGCAGGCTACGGGTTTGGGTTATAAGGGTTGGGGAACCCAACCCCTACGACAACTATTGGCGTTGCCTACTGCTTTTAAGGATAGGCGGTGGTGTCTCGTCCGCTAAGAGCGCGAGTGCTTCAGCGATAATCGCGTGCTGTAATTCCGGGTTGTTCGGTTCACCAAGCGGATGTCCAAAACCATACGGAACAAGTAGGGCGCGCGGTGGTTTTATCTTCTTCGTTATATCCTCAATAAGGGTAATTGAAACCGTAGAAATTCCCACCGCTTCAACGGAACGTTGTATCAATCCGACGGATTGATTGCACATCGGTCAGACAGGGGTTAAGAACACAACGTCCACACCATCGGTTTTAAGCTTCTGTGCGACCTCAGGGGCAGTTTGCGTAATAAGGGTATGCGGTTTTGTAATGGATCCCATAAAACTGAAGTGCCGAGGGTTCAGGGATCCGATTTTGCCTTCAGTCTCTAACTCTCTGAACCGATCAAGGGGCAACGCGAGGTTCGGATCCGTTTCGAGCCCTCGTTCATCGTAAGCCGCACTTTTATGTCCGTTTATGAGTGCTTGTGTCTGAACGGAATTTGGAATCTCGCGGTAGGAACAATCTCCGTTCCCAAAAGTTTTTTGCCCCTCAAGCAAAAAACCGGCGGTGGTAATGAGAGAGACCCTACATTCATTCAATGGCACGCGCAGCGGTGTATGCGGTGATGCCTTATAACGCCGCCCCCGGTAAAACTTCATAAAGAATCGAGATAGAGGATCAAGTTTAGGGAATGGTGCCATTATGAACCTCATATTAGCCGTTCGCGAAGATAAGCCGTTTCCTGTTCTGACCCGGGAGTTGGACGGTCTGTCCAGTAATGTCGCTCTCAATGGTAGCGAAGCCGATTTCATTGACAGCGGTGTAATCATCACGCGCACAATCGGGTAACGGTCCACCGTCTAAGTAATCGGTAATCTGTTTATATGCGACATTGAACGGACCGGCGTTTTCAGGTAAATCAAGAGTGGCGTTATCAACTAACTTTCCTTCTTTATGCACAGTCGTGCTGCTATAAAATCCTGCCTGAACGCTGCCTTCGCTGCCGAGGACATCAACGGAGAACCCGCCACGTGTGCCATGGTTTCCGACATGGAAACCGACAACACCGCTCTCAAATTGAATCGTTGAGCCCACAATCGCGGGTTCAGGTTCGTAAGGCTCTGGGACATCCCCACCCCCAGAAACGAATCCAGCCACTGAAACCGGATCATAACCCGCGAATTGGCAAATCATATCTGTCGTGTGGATAGCAAAGGAGAGCACACCCCCGCCGCAATACCCGATGACGGTTTGCACCTCACCGATGAGTCCATCCTTGATAAGCGATTGGAGGCGAATGAGGTGTGGGGCCCAGTGGCGTGTGTAGTCAACAACAATCGGAATGCCTTTCGCGTCAGCACCCGCGGTCATCGTATCTACCTCTTCAAGCGAACATCCAGCGGGTTTTTCGAGGAAGATGGCTTTGATGTCCGCTTTCAAAACGTTTTGCATGACCTTGAAGTGATGCGGTCCGCGGACACAGACAGCAACGATGTCTAAATCTTCGCTTTCAAGCATCTGCGTATCTGTTTCGTAGTAGTTTATGGAATTGGCTGGGAAAGCGGGTCCCCACACCTGTTGAAACTCCGTTTGGCGGTCTTGGGACATGTCCGCGACTGCGACCAATTCGGTTGTTTCACAGAAACGGATGCCGCCTGTGTGGCAATAGGGATAAGGGTCATCTGGCGTTGAATAACGGGAGGCGATATTGCCCAATCCGATGATACCGACACGATACATTGGGATCCCCCTTTTGAGCGTTTATTATGGCGAGAGTATATCAGAAGGATTTTGATCTGTAAAGGGAATTTCCTATCTCAATTGAATTTCTGGCGTAACTGTTGTAAAATAGAGAGTAGTGAAATTAATGCTACACCCAAAAAATTTAAACTCAATAGAACACGACACATCTCATGAGACTTTTAATATCATCAATCCTCCTTATCTTTTTTGTCATTGGGACTCCCGTGCTCGCGGATCCGTGGTTGTGCGGAACACCGCTGCTGCATCAGGATCACCTCCATCAACACCCTTTTGAAGAAATTCCGGCTGCGCCCGCCGCACCTGTTCAGATTGGACAGGTAGAGCGATTTTTTATTCATATTCCTGAGACAGAGGTAGTCGCCACCTGTATTGCCAAAAGTGAACATCTCTATGTCTATGTTGACAATTCAGTGCGCGATCTGTTTACGGATGCCGAAGCTGCTGCCGTCGCGAGAGAATTTGATAACCGCATCTACCCGAATGTTCGCAAATGGATGGGAACGGAATGGAAACCCGGACTCGACAGAGACAACCGCATCACCTTGCTGATGCACGATGTTGGCATGAACCAATCTGGGAAGGACTACGGTGGATATTTCGCGCCGGCCGATCAGTTGCCGACATTGCCACATAGCAACCGCCGTGAAATGCTCTATATGGACGTTTTTCAGTTCAGAGAACGGGATCGACATACTTTTTATAGCAGTCTTGCACACGAATTCGCACATCTCATCAATTGGTTCCAGAACGGCGGGACGACTGACCAGCGGTGGTTAGAGGAAGGCACTGCGAGCTTTGTCGAATGGGCAGTTTACGGCACTGTGCATAACATCTTTGTCGATGGTTACTTAGCAAACCCGAGTGTTTCGCTTGCTTATACAAACACAGCGGATGTGTATTACGGCGGTGCCTTTATGCTCATGCTTTATCTCTATGAACAGTATGGAGGCCCGGAACTCATCCGCCGTATTATAGAGACGGACGCACTCGGCGAACACGCGATTGACGCTGCCCTGGAAGGCGGTGGAAGAAGGGACAGATTCCCTGAAGTCTTCCTGAAATGGGGGCTTGCGAATTGGGTGAACACGCAGGCGCAAAGCAAACAACTCGGTTACGCTGCCCTACGTAATCGAAAGGTGAGTGCTGTAGTGCAGCGCGTCCGCAGTTACCCGAACGCGGTGAACGATATTCCCATCAACCAATGGGGGGCACACTACATTGTCTTCGAGAATCTACCCGAAACCTTGGATCTATCGGTGATTGGAAGTAATTCAGGAAACCTCTATGCGACCACCCTTTATCTGCCATCCAACGGACGCCCGGTGGTTACACCTCTCCCATTTGACACGAAAAACAGAGGGCATCTTCGCAGAGCGGGGCTTCTACGCGACGGTGAGATTGTGCTAATGGTAACGGGAGATGTTCCACAGACCTTTCGCTATGTCGCCGTGGATATGCCCGTCGCTAACAACGTTGGTGCGGTAGATATTCCGCGCCAGCGTGTGTCGGACACTATGCCTGACGCTGTCACCCACGCCCTTGGGAATCTCACCCAACAGAGTGTTTCGTTAGTGCAGCTTACCCCGGAGACACACCTCGAACCGAGGACTCAAATCCATCTTGCCAGTGATTATACCGACATTGCAATCGGGGATCGGAATGCCGCACACCTCTACGCAGCGAGTGATTGGGGACTTGAAATCTTCACGTTAATAGCACCGACACACCCCGCTCGAATTGGTGAGATTGCTACGCCGGGCAGGGCGCAATCTGTCACCGTCGCCGGAGACACCGCTTATGTGGCTGACGGTGCTGCCGGTGTCCAAGTCATTGATATCGCAGTCCCGAATAAGCCGAGTCTCGTAAAGACGCTCAGAGGGTTCACGAGTGTACACAGAGTCCGAGTCGCTGATGACAAACTATACGTACTCGATCGTGAGCGTGGAATGCTTGTTTTCAATTTACGCGATATACACAATATGCAAATACCGCGTCCCCGACGTTTCTTTCGCACAGCAGGCACACCGATCAATGTTGCTATCCACAACGGCACTGTCTATTTCAGCGATGACAGACACGGACTTCTTATTCTCGATCCAAGTCCATTCGGTGATTTTGTTGTGCGCGGCGTTGTGCCAATTCTTTCCACTGCCCACGAGGTCGAAGAGACAAGAGGGACGACCCACGCCTATGTCGCTTCAGGCAACCTCATCTTGGTGGACGTTACCGATGACGAAAATCCCGAAATAGATTTCCGCCTTAATACGCCAGGACTCGCAACAGGTATTCAATTCCAAGACAATACCGTCTATCTCACAGACAGGCAAACAGGACTTCATGTTATTAATGTGCGTAACCCACAACAGCCACGGCGTATCGCCACACAACCTACATCCGGCAACGCGACCGATATAGTCCTCAAAGATACACTCGCTTATGTCGCTGACGGAAAGGGGGGCATCCAAACAATAGACATCAGCGAATCAGCGTCGCCGAAATGGTTACATCAATATGCCTCTGGCGGCACAACTTATGGACTTGACGTTGTCGAAACAGATGCAGGCGAACGAACCGTCTACGTCGCAAACGGTGTAGGTGGATTGAAGACCCTCGAATTTACGACCCCTTATCAGGGCACTGTGACAAAAAGACTCCCGTTGCCCACGCATACCATCACCTCTAACAACCGGTTTGAGGCTGCTGACTGCACCAAAATTCGTGTCCAAAACGGTCACGGATATGTTGCCACTGAGACTGGAATGTCCGTTGTCAATCTCGCCACAGATACGATTGCAGCACATATCCCGACAACTTCGCCCGTTTCGGACATCGCGTTGCACGAAGGCTATGCCTATCTCTGCGCAGGATCCCTCATTGTTGTTGATAGCCGGGTCCCGCAGCAAAGTAGAATTATATCCAGACGCGATATGCCGGGAAGTGCTTATCGTGTTGTCATCGATGCCGCCCAACCCGCCCACGCATACCTCGCTGCCCTTGAAGGCGGGCTGCACGTTTTCGACATTACAGGACCGGCAGTCCCGCGTTTGGTTGGAAGTTACGCGACACAAGGCAATGCAACAGGTGTTGCGATCGCGGATGAACGGGCTTACCTATTGGACAGCGGCATCGGTGTCGTAGTGCTTGATGTGTCTGAACCGAACAAACCGAAGTTGCAAGACGCATACGAGAAGGATGCGCTCCCAATTGATGCAACGGTCAGTGGCAACGCTCTCTATCTACTCAGTAGCAATAGCGTTGAGGTAATTGACACACGTAGATTGACAGTCGCTTCAAGTTTTCGTGAACTCAGATTCCCGTTTGAATTGAAATTGGTAGGGAATACCCTGTATGTTGCGGATCTGTATGAGCTCCGTATTTTTCGTGTGAACATAGAAGGAAACCGCTCGCTTGCTGTGGAAGAACCTACGCAATCTGACTGGACGCCGCATGCCGTTAATTCTGCGTTAGTCAACCGTTTAAGTCAAAACTTTCCCAACCCATTTAACCCGGAGACCTGGATCCCGTATCAACTCGCCTCAGATACGAACGTGTCCCTTCATATCTACGATGCTCAAGGGAAGCGTATTTATTTTAAAGCACTTGGCTACCGCAAGGCGGGTTCACACACCGTTCATTGGGACGGTCGGAACACTTCCGGTGAATCTGTCGCGAGCGGGGTATATTTTTACGCAATTCAAGCTGGAACTTTCCAAGCGACTCGGAAAATGCTTATCAAGAGATGAATTCTCTATACTGACTTTGGGCAATTGTTGGGGTATAGAAAGTCCGCCTCATCTTTTGAGACACTTCTCAAATAGCAAAGAAAAAATTTTGTAACGCCAACGAAAAAAAAACGTTGAATTGTTTAATTCGACATCATACTTTAAACTCATGTTCGGTCGTATTCCATTTCGGTTTTACCACACTATTCTGAGAGACTTGCGAGGAGAAATATAACATGTCCAGGAACAGCGTAACAGGTCGTTTCCGAGATATTGAGATAGCATTTAGCACTGAAGGCACTCGGACCTATATGAGTGTCCGGAATCTAATTAGCGATGAAAGACAAGTGCGTGTGATGTATCAGAAATTAGCCATGAGTGGACTCGCTAATTGGAGACAGTTTCAGTTAGCCAATTCGCCTGTCCTGCTGTGCCTCCCAACGGAGGTACTCGAAGCATATCGACTCACCTTTTTTGTTGACAATACGGAGCCTATTTCCGCTCGTATTGAAAAAATATTAGCAGAATTGGAGCAACTTAGAATTAAATTCCCAGCAGAGGAGTTAGCAGAGGACCCCGTGCCTGTGATCAATATATCCTCCGTAAGGGACCATAGTAACATAGACACACACGCGAATCCCGAATTCGAGCCTGCAATAGCATCACTTGCTGAAAAAGTAGTTGTTCCTCGTTCGCCTAACCCCGTAGAAGAAACCGTGATCCCGAACGATCCCGAAGTGGATACTGCAGAGCCGAAACAGCTGATCCTCGCTGAAAACGAACAGGAACCGACAAAAGTATCCTCGCCTGTCCGTATCGCGCCTAAATCACAGGCATTCCCCATAGACAATAACCTTGAGTTTAAGATCACAATCCCATCTCTGCCATCAAGTGCGCGTGCAAAGCAACGGCAATCGGAGGCAATAACAACATCTGCTAATACCAGCAGAGCAGCTTTGAAACAGAAAAGGAAAGGAATTTTCGGGCAGTTTGCTGAAGCCCTCGGATTTCCTGTCGAAGGCAGACGCGGCAAGGCTTACTATCAGCAAAAAGGCGAAGCCATTCAAAACGATTTTCAGGATAAACTCTCTAAATTAGAGAAGGATTACAATGAAGGCTACGGACTGAATCTCATTGATTGGGATCCAGAAACGCTCTGTGAAGAGGAAACCGCAATGTTGCTGCTTAACCTCATGGTGAACGAGATAACCGCATGGCAGAAAGAGGCAGAACGTGGCACACCTGATTCCGAACAGCTTGTTGAAACCCTCACTGATGTCGGGAGGCAACTCAAACAGACGCTCAAACAGACGCGTGGTATTTCCACCCCCTCCCCCACATTGTTCCCTGACTTCCTCGCCGAGAACGCGAGCGATTTGGAGAAAATTCAGGGCGAATGTGATGCCTATCTCCAACGCTTTACGAAGAAGTTAACCGAACAAGAAAAGACACACGCCTCAAAGATTGAGGTGATCGTTTTCAAGAAGTTCCTCATCGAGTTCGTCCGCGATTTTCTGTTTGTTGAGATCGCCAAAAGCGCGAGCGGGAACGCCTTACCCAAGCGTCTCACCTGGTTCTTAGACCTTGTTGATTCCGAAGTCATTCCAATTGAAATCGGGAAAACGAAAGTATCGTCCAACCACCATAGGGTAAAAGGTGCCTGCAGCAGTGAATTTGTGTCAGGAACCATCGTTGAGGTCGTCACACCAGGCTTGCGGTCCAAGGATGGAAAACGGGTCAGTCAAATGGCTGTCGTTATTGAAGCGGAGTAGATTGATGAAAATTGGTGAGGGCTTAATTCAGAAAGTGTCCCAGATTCCACAAGTGGACCTTGGTCACTTTCCGACACCGCTTGAGGAATGCCCACGACTCTCTGAAGCACTCGGCGGTCCACGTATCTTCATTAAACGCGAAGATTGTTCAGGCTTGGCATTCGGTGGAAACAAGGTCCGACAACTTACCTTCACAATTGGGGATGCCGTTGCGCAAGGGGCCGATACGATTGTCCACGGCGCGGCATCGCAATCCAATCACTGTAGACAAGCCGCCGCTGCCTGCGGTAAACTTGGACTCAACTGCTACTTGCGTCTCGCACGGGACCACAAGAGTATCGTTCAAGGCAATCTGTTGTTAGATAATTTAGCAGGCGCCGAAGTCGAAGTTGTGGATGTCCCATTCGGACCTGAATTAGATGTCGTAAAATACGAACTGGCGGAAGACCTCAAGAAACAAGGGCTGAAGCCTTATGTCGTTTCCTCGCCGCGCTCCACTGCGCTCGCCGCTGTCGCTTTCACATGGTGCATCGCTGAAATTGCACAACAGCAAGAGCAATTGGGTATTGATGCCGATTGGATTTATACGGCTTCCGTAGGCGGTACACAGGCAGGTCTGGTCCTCGGCACCAAAACGCTTGGACTGAAAATGAAACCCTTCGGCATTGCTCCCATTGTTTGGGAAAATAAACTTGAACGGCTCAGTAGTGCGGCAAACAGTGCCGCCGACCTTTTAGGCGTGGACCCGTGCGTTACGGAAACAGATATTCAAAATACAGATGACTATATTGGAGAGGCTTACGGCTATCTCACGCCGGAATGTATTGATGCCCTCAAATTGGTCGCGAAAACCGAAGGTATCTTCCTTGATCCCGTCTACACCGCCAAAGCGATGGCGTGCCTTATCGACCACATCCACCGGGGCAAACTCGGCCGCGACGACACCGTCATCTTCTTGCACACTGGCGGTACCCCAGCACTCTTCGCATACCATGAGGAATTAGTCGCCGATCTGTAGTCTGAACCTCTTGATCATAACCCCGACCTTGTTAGTGTTGCTGCGCTGCTGGTCTATGTACAGCGGTCCCTAAACACATCCTGCCTCTATTTTACTCTTCCTCCGTTATTTGATAATGAAACTCGAACGCCATCTTTTAAAAAAGAATCCCAAAACATGTCCTATATACACTGTCCCCACGAGAATCATTATAAACCCGATGAAAGCCTAAAGCATCTGTTTGAGGAACTCATCGTAAAACCCTTTGAACACGATCTACCGGCACTCTCGGAAGACATTAAAAATAACAGAATATACTACTGGGAAGATATAGCGCGTATCCTGAGACAGGGACAGAGCGACTTTGATGAAACATCTTATGATAAACCCTCCAATGAATATTATTTCCCAAAAGACAAGGTATCCATCTATTGTGTCCATCACATGCCCAGGCACCTCTTCGGTTCCTATCACATCTTTACCAATTGCCTCACACCGATAAGCGAAAAGGATAAAGTCGTATTCATCGACTTCGGTTGTGGTCCACTCACTTCAGGTATTGCTTTTCGAGCGTTTTCAGAACAGGGTGACATCACTTATATAGGAATTGATAGTTCACAAACGATGCTTCATAAAGCAGAAGCAATCAACACATACGGTCCCAACACGTATAGAGAGCCTTTCTTCGACAAAATTGCGTTAATTCGCGACTCCGATTCTTTGCCCCGATTACTGGACAGGTACATTGAAAACGATGATAGGACACAGATTATATTTAATTTCTGCTACTTTTTCTCGAGTCCGACATTAGACATTGACGGCTTATCCGATGTACTCATCCAGATAATGACGGCATACAATCAGCATAAACTGTGTTTAATATACCAAAATCCCGATCATCGATCGTTGTCCGGTGCCCGTCGTTTGAAACTGTATGGTAAGTGGAAAAAACTTAAAACGAATCTTTCGACCTTTAGAAGTCAAGAAATTCAATCAGATGTTGAAACGTTCTCTTATCATAGACTAATAAACGGTTTACTGCACGATAGTGCCAAAGTCTACTATGAGATACTCCGATGCAAATAAAAAAGGCACGGTCTGCCGACCGCGCCTCATAAAACCGAATGAACGTTTTTAGAACCGTTCCGCTTTAATCTCGCCCCACTGCATCGCCAATTTTTCTCTGGGATCAACAGGAAAGGGTGTATCGCGATTCAGATCGTCTTCTGGTTCACCTTCAAAGTAGCGGAAGTTATCAATCCAGAAATCGACATCCGACTGGGCAATAGATAAACCGACCCACATATCTGTTTCAACATCATCAGTCGCATTGAAGGTAATATGGTACTCCTCCCATTCCTTTCCTAATAGATTGATAGCACCGCCTTGGTAGAAAGTCCACGGATCGTGTTGCATCTGGACGCTGAGTTGGACCTCGCGCGGTTTCTCGGCACGCGCCCAAAAAATCACGGTGTAAGTCTCGCCAGATTTCATCGAGGCATCCTTTTGCCGAACCTTCGCATGCCATGCGGTCCCTGTTGCTTTATGCCCGATAACTTTGAGCGATTGCTTTCCGTGTTGCGGGTTTTTCTTATCGATTTCCATCGTATAGAGTCCACCACGTCCACAACACGCGCCGTCTTCTAAACCCCAAGCGGCTAAATCCTCTTCAAAACTGTGATTTTCGAGGAGAAGTTCTCCTTCCTTCCACTTTCCCCATTCCACTGGGGTTCCTGCAAAAGTAGTCAGCCCGATGAGCAGCGTGAGCAGAAACACGCTTACCGTAATAGTCTTCGTCACTTTAACCTTCTCCTTTGTGTGCTAAAGCACATCTACAAAATTAGTCTTCGCTTCGCATCAAGGATTCCACCTCGGATAGTACCTGGGTCACTGCGGTTTGATCGACTGCTTCAGCAACACTGGCGTAACCTGCTGTGTGAATCATTTCCGCGAGATTTTGTCCCAACTGTTCAATCGTCCATGCGACTGAGTCCGGCACACTCGCTTTATCGAGATGCCGCTGGTCGTTTTTCCCAGAGGGGTCGTAATGATAGTGCGGATCCTTGCGAAAACAGTCAAAGCGGAGGAGTTGCACATTTTCACCGCCGACCGCGCCGTAAACACGGACAGAGGGACCCCCATCCGATCCGAAATTGCGGTTGTCGACGTGAAGTTCAACACCACCGACATGGAACACTTTTTCATTCATCGCTGTTTCCTCCAACGTTGAAAAATATAGAGACATTATACAGCACAGCGATAAGGGTGTCAAGATAAAAAGTCTACTCGGATGTGGGATTCAATGCCCGCCATTTGACTGAGAAATATTTTTTATAGTTTTTACTATAAAAAAACTTGCAAACAAAAAACAGATGTGATATACTATTATTAAATTTGAATCTACTTGTCGAAATCAATATGAAACAACAGATGCTCGACCGCTTTGGACGGATCCATACGAACCTTAGGATCTCGGTTACAGATGTATGTAACTTCCGTTGCATCTACTGTATGCCAGAAGACATGACCTTCATGCCAGACGCGGCATTGATGACGTTCGACGAGATTCTGCACCTCACTCACATTTTCGCCGCGTTGGGTGTTAATAAGATTCGTATTACGGGTGGTGAGCCGCTTGTCCGTCCCGAGGTGCCTACACTCATAAGGCGATTGACGCAAGTGGAAGGGCTGAAAGACATCAGTTTGACAACAAACGGCATCGGTCTCATCAACCAAGCACAAGCCCTTTACGATGCGGGGCTCCGCCGTATCAATGTCAGTCTGGATACGCTCAATGAAGAGAAGTTCGAGCAGATGACGCGCCGGAAGGTGCTCTCACGCGTGCTTCAGGGGCTTAAAACAGCACACGACTGTGGTTTCAATCCGATTAAGGTCAACGCTGTCGCAATGCGCGGTTTTACCGATGATGAGATTGTCGATTTAGCCACTTTCGCACGGCAAAACGAATATCAACTCCGATTCATCGAATTTATGCCGCTCGATGCCGATGATGTGTGGGGACGGAACATGTACATCCCCGGAAAAGAGATTATCGAAAAAATTAACGCCGTCTATCCGCTTACATCCGTAACCTTAAACGGCGAGTCAAAGAGTGATACTGCACAACGGTATCGCTTCTCGGATAACGGAAACGAGGTAGGGGTCATCCCCTCCGTGAGCGAACCGTTTTGTGAAAACTGTAATCGAGTGCGCCTCACTGCTGACGGAAAGTTCAGAACGTGTCTCTTCTCATTAACAGAAACAGATCTGCTGACACCGTTACGGGAAGGGGTGTCAGATGCGGTCATTGCGGAGTTAATCCTCGACGCAGTCGCACAAAAAGAGGCAGGGCATAAGATTAACGCATCAGACTTCATTAAACCCGAAAGAAATATGTCGAGAATCGGCGGTTAAAGCGTTTCTTGTTAAGACAGGTGCGTTTAAAAAATCGCGCGATAGGCGTGAAGTCAACACACTAAAAAATAATTTTGGAATCGTCCCTACAAATTTCATTAAGGAGTTCAAAATAACGGATGAGCAGAGACTTGGTGATTAAAGACTTGCACATCAGTGTGCAGGGAAAACCAATTATTAAAGGATTAAATTTAACTGTTAAACAGGGGGAAATCCATGCGCTGATGGGTCCAAACGGCTCTGGCAAAAGCACCCTCGCGAATGGCTTGATGGGACATCCACTCTACGATATTGATTCTGGCGAAGTGATTTTTAACGGAATCGATATTCTGGAGTTAGAGCCGAACGATCGAGCGAAACTCGGACTTTTCCTCGCTTTTCAGTACCCAACCGCGATCCCTGGGGTTAGCTTAGCAAATTTCTTACGACTTGCAGTGAGCGCAGTCCGTGCCAAAGAAGGGAATGGGGCAGGGAACGACAGACTTATCCCGATGCGCGAATTCCGCCGTGAACTTCGCGAAAAGATGAAACAACTCGGTATTGACGATTCTTTCGCAAGGCGATACCTCAATGATGGATTTTCCGGTGGCGAAAAGAAACGTGCCGAGATTCTACAACTCGCAATGCTTGAACCTCAAATTGCGATTCTTGATGAGACGGATTCCGGACTGGACATTGATGCGATCCGAATCGTGGGTGAAAGTGTCAGTCAATTGATTGGACCGGAGTTGGGCGTGCTGATTATCACGCACTACCCGCGATTATTAGACTATATCCGCCCGCAGTTCGTGCATATCCTGCTCGACGGTAAGATCGTTGAATCGGGTGGTTGGGAACTCACACAGATGTTAGAAGCAGAGGGTTATGATCCGATTCGTGAGAAATACGGTATTATTGAGGCTTAATTCAGAGCGGCGCGCGACATCCCGCTAACATAATAGGAGAAGCGAAATGGCAAATTCTGAAACGAATACCATAGAAGAACTCGGAATCAGTAAAGAATATCAATACGGATTCCACGATGATGTTAAACCTACATTCAAGTCCCGGAAGGGATTGGATGAAGAAGTCATCAATCAGATGTGCGACATCAAAGAGGAACCTGACTGGATGCGCGAGTACCGGCTTAATGCTTACCAGATTTTCAAGCAGAAGCCGATGACGAAATGGGGCGGTGACCTTTCCCAACTGGATTTTGACGACATCTACTATTACGTCAAAGCCTCCGACAGGAGCGAGCGGAGTTGGGACGATGTACCGGATGACATCAAAAAGACTTTTGACCGGCTTGGTATCCCGGAAGCCGAAAGAAAGTTCCTCGCAGGTGTCGGCGCGCAGTACGACTCAGAAGTCGTTTACCACAATATCGTTGAAGAATTGGACAAAATCGGTGTTATTTTCTTGGATACCGATACGGCTGTCAAAGAGTACCCCGACTTAGTGAAGAAATACTTCGGGACCATCATTCCGTCTGCGGACAACCAGTTCGCGGCACTCAACAGCGCAGCCTGGAGCGGTGGAAGTTTCGTGTATGTTCCACCGGGCGTAAAAGTGGAATATCCACTGCAAGCCTATTTCCGAATCAACAGTGAGAACATGGGACAGTTTGAACGCACGCTCATTATCGCCGATGAAGGGTCACAGGTTCACTACGTTGAGGGGTGCACCGCCCCGACGTATAGCAGTGAATCTTTACACAGTGCTGTCGTCGAGATCGTCTGTATGAAAGGTTCTCGGGTCCGTTATACGACTATCCAGAACTGGGCGAACAATGTATATAATCTCGTCACGAAACGTGCCTTTGCCTACGAGGACGCGCAGATGGAGTGGGTCGATGGCAATCTTGGCAGTAAGTTGACGATGAAGTATCCGAGCGTCTATATGATGGAACCCGGGGCGCGCGGCGACATTCTCTCTATCGCGTTCGCGAGTAAGGGGCAACACCAAGATGCTGGGGCAAAAGTCTATCATTGCGCACCGCACACTACTTCGCAGATAACCTCGAAGAGTATCAGTAAAGACGGCGGTAGATCCAGTTATCGCGGGTGGGTCGATGTGGCGAAAGGCGCGAAGGGGTGTAAATCACACGTCGTCTGCGATGCACTCATTCTTGATAAAGACTCCCGTTCAGACACCTATCCGGTCATTGAGATCGGTGAAAACGATACAAACATCGAACACGAGGCACGGGTCAGCAAAATCGGGGAAGAGCAATTGTTCTATCTGATGAGTCGTGGGCTTTCGGAAGAAGAAGCTTCCACAATGATTGTCAATGGGTTCATTGAACCGCTCGTCAAGGAACTTCCGATGGAGTATGCTGTCGAGATGAATCGCCTCATCCAACTTCAGATGGAAGGTTCAGTGGGTTAAGTAGCGATCGGTAATCGGCTATCAGCAATCGGCTATCAGTAAGAGATTTGTGTATTAAAATCCTCTTTACTGACAACTGATGGCTGATAGCCACTAAAATATGGATAAATAAAATTGCAAAAGGGACACTTTTCAAAAGAATTTCTTCAAAAGATAGCAGCAACTGAGCCTGAATGGATGCGTAAGAAACGGTTGGAAGCTTACGCACATTATGAATCCTTACCGATGCCGCACACAACGAAAGACGATGTGTGGCGACGCACCGTCGATATGCGAACCCAAGATTATTGGCGGCGCACTCGGCGACATCTCCGCGGTTTTGCGCTCGAAAAATATTATCCAAGTGATCCAACGAACGGTAAGCCATCCGCCGAAGATTTTAATGACATCGACGAAGAAACAGCAGGCGTGCTTGTGCAAGTTGATGGGCACCTCCAACACGCCTCTGCTACTGAAACCCTGAAAAAAAAAGGGGTATACTTCGCACATCTCCGCACTGCCCTACAAGAGCAACCGGAATTGCTTCGCACTTACTTTATGAGTAAGGCGGTAACCTTGGAAACGGCGTTAAAAAGCGGGAACATTGCCCAACACAACAAATTTGATGCCCTTCACGGTGCCTTTTGGCAAGGTGGTTACGTCCTGCATGTTCCTAAAGGCGTTAAGGTCGAAGTCCCACTGCGGGTTTATATCAAGATGTCCGAGGCGGAACATGCCGACCTATCACATACGCTTATCATCGCTGAAGAGGGGAGTGAGGTTGTGATCTTGGAGGACAATTCGTCAACCGCCCCAAATATCAGTGGCTTACATAGTGGTGCGGTAGAAATTTTCGCGGAACAGAATGCGAACGTGACTTACGTGCAGGTTCAACATTGGAATCGCCAGGTTTGGAACTTTGCTTCGCACCGCGCTATGGTTGCCAGAGACGCGAAACTTTGCTGGGTAACTGCCACTTTCGGTGGCAGATTGAACAAAATAAACCAAGCTGTCGTTTTAGAAGGTGCTGGATGTACTGCCCAAATGTTGGGCTTGGCTTTCACAGATGCAAGGCAACACTTGGATGTTAGTACTGCCCAAGAACATATTTCGCCGCACACCTCCAGTGATCTGCTCTATCGGACAGTCCTGAAAGATAGATCGCAGACGGCGTGGGGTGGCAACATTTACGTTTATCCGTCGGCAAACCACACTGATGCGTACCAGAAAAATGACAATTTACTGCTGAGTGAGCGTGCGCATGCGGATACGCTGCCCGGATTGGAAATTCAAGCACACGAGGTGCGGTGTACACATGGCGCAACCGCTGGGAAGATTGACGCCGAGCAGGTCTTTTACCTAATGAGCCGCGGTGTGTCTTACGCACAAGCAGAAAAATTGATTGTTGATGGGTTTTTTGCCCCTGTCATGGAACGTATTCCATTGGAATCCGTTCGCGAAGGACTGAATACATCCGTTGCGCGTAAACTTGAATAGTTTTCAGTGCGGGTTGCTACGCAACCCTTTCAGTTTGCCTCGCAGTGAGAGTTAAGAGGTTTTCGTTTACCAAATCGCTCTTTAACTAATAACCGACAACCGATAACCCCAAAAAAGGAGTAACTCACAATGAGTCAACCCAAAATTATCGCTTACATGAAGCCCGTCTGCGGGTGGAGCAATGGTGTCCGTGCCATCTTTGCCAAATACGGTTTGGAGTATGAAGATAGAGACATCATTAACAACGAAAACAACTATCGTGAAATGGTTCAGAAGACGCGGCAGCCTTATCAGCCGTGCGTCCAAATTGACGATATAATGCTCGCCGATGTCAGCGGAGATGAAGTCGAACACTATCTGGTTTCAGAAGGAATCGTTAAATCCAGTGATGCTGAAACCGATGTTCCGACCGATCAGGCGTGTGAGGATCATGGGCCTGCTGCTGTCAGTATTGGGTTCCCAAGCAGATAGGAGCATGGACAAAGGTAAGGTTGGAAGAGACTTTGATGGAGGAATAGATGGATGTCCGCAACCTTCCAATCTTCCAACCTTCTATTTTTGGATTCCATCCCTACTTAGGTAATGAATATGGATACATCTCAGTTTCGTCCTCTTGATGTGGAGAGAATCCGCGAAGATTTTCCGATTTTTGCGACGACCCCACCGTTGGCTTTTCTCGATAACGCCGCGTCAACGCAAACACCGCGCCCGGTCGTTGAAGCGATGGATGCCTATTACGATACGTATCGCTCTAACATCCATCGCGGTATCTACCGTATCTCAGAAGAGGCAACGGCACAGTATGAAACGGCTCGTGAGAAGGTAGCGCAGCTCGTCAATGCACCGCGGGCACGGCAGATTATCTTCACGCGGAACACGACGGAATCTATTAACCTCGTCGCTTACAGTTGGGGCAGCGCGAACATCCAAGAAGGCGACGAAATTATTCTCACCGTCATGGAGCACCATAGCAACCTCGTGCCGTGGCAGTTGCTGGCACAGCGCACTGGCGCGGTGCTGCGGTTTCTGGAGATAACTGATGAAGGGTTGCTTGACTTCACACAACTTCAGGACCTCCTCACTGAAAAAACGAAACTTGTTGCTATAGGGCATGTTTCTAATGTCCTCGGGACGATTAATCCGATCCAGTCCGTTATTACGGCTGCGCACGCTGTTGGCGCAAAGGTCGTTGTTGATGCAGCACAATCGGTGCCACATTTTCAGGTCGACGTTCAGCAGCTGGATTGTGATTTCTTGGCGTTCTCTGGACATAAAATGTGTGGTCCGACGGGTATCGGTGTCCTATACGGTAAATCGGAACTGCTTGAGGAGATGCCCCCTTTCCTCGGTGGTGGTTCAATGATTCGGAGCGTAGAACGCGACGTATCCAGCTATGCTGAACTTCCCGCCAAGTTCGAGGCGGGGACTCCAAGTATCGCGGAAGCAATCGGGCTTGGACATGCCGTAGACTACATTACACAAGCAAATTTAGCAGCTCTTCAGGTCCATGAACAAGAACTCCTAAAATACGCACACAATCGCTTACAAGAAATCGAAGGGATCACCCTCTATGGCCCCTCTTCACCGCATCAAAAAGCAGGTGTTATCTCTTTTAATATAGAGGATATCCATCCACATGATGTGGCAGGTATCTTGGATACGCACGGTATTGCTATCCGCGCAGGACACCACTGTGCACAACCGCTGATGAAGCGGTTAGATGTTATCGCCACTGTCCGTGCGAGTTTCTACCTTTATAACACAATCGAAGAAGTGGACCGGTTATACGAGGGGCTATGTCGAACACAAAAATTGATGACTCGGAGTCAAAGAAGGAGCGTGGGATGAACGTATATCAGGAAGAACTGCTTGACCATTACGAAAATCCAAGTAACTATGGAACCTTGCCGAGATGTACTATTTCTCATGAAGAAGACAATCCACTTTGTGGGGATCAGATCCGTCTCGATCTCATTGTTGAAGACGACATTATTACACAGGTGCGTTTTTCTGGGCACGGTTGCACGATCAGTATAGCGGCTGCCTCTATGCTAACTGAGGAGATCGAGGGCAAAAGTCTTACGGAAGTCAAGAAACTCTCGCGAGACGACATCTTAGATATGATCGGTATCCCTTTGGGTCCCGTCCGTATCAAATGTGCGTTATTGGCTCTCAAAGTTCTCAAAACGGGTGCCTACGGGATCAAAGGCTGGCCCGGTGAAGAGAAATAAAAAACAAGAACCGTTTTGTTAATCCGTTACCTTTACCGAGAAAAAGGAAATTATGGCAGAATTCTATAAAGTTGCAAAAGCGAGTGAAGTGCCGCCCGGCACGAAACAATTAGTCGAGGTTGACTTCGTCCCTGTGTTACTCTTTAATGTTGATGGAGAGTTCTATGCTATGGAGGATGTTTGCACGCACGACGGCGGTCCCTTGGGGGAAGGTTGGTTTACTGGAGATGAGATAGAATGCCCTCGACACGGGGCACGTTTTTGTGTAAAAACAGGAAAGCCACTCTGTATGCCTGCTGTTGAAGCCGTCGACTGTTACACCGTCAAAGTTGAGGACGATGATGTTCTCGTGAGCGTCGACTAATTAATTATCCAAACTTCGTAGGAGGAAATCCTGATGGTATCTGAAGAAAGCGTATTAGAAAGTATCAAGCAAATTATCGATCCGGAAATTGGGATCAATATCGTCGATATGGGACTTATCTACGGCGTTGACATCAATGACACAACCATAGACATTACAATGACCCTAACGAGTCCTGGATGCCCCGCTGGCGGACAGATTGTGAATGGCACACAGCACGTCACGCAGCAGATGGAGGGTGTTGAGGAAGTCAACGTTAATGTCGTTTGGACACCGCGTTGGACCCCAGAAATGATGACCGAAGACGCGAAGGATGAACTCGGCATCTTTTAAAGTAGTCGGGTCTTTAGAAAAGCCACACGCGCTTTTCTCCCGCCGTGTGCCCAGCCTACATCATGAACAGGTTAGCGAAACAACCGAAACTTCTCAAGAAACATCCCAATGCCTTTCAGATAGAGTGGAAGGACGGACATGTCAGTTGGTATCCATACACCTATCTCCGGCAGATGTGCCCGTGCGCGGAATGTGCTATCATCCGACACAAAGGCAGAGATGTCCATTCCCTCTTTTCACCGCAAGGCGACGGAGATATAACCCTCATTGAGGTCTCAGACGATATTCAACCGCTTGACATTCAGTTAGTCGGTCGTTACGCGCTCCAATTCAGTTGGAACGATGGACACGATACGGGTATCTATCCATTTGAAGTCCTACGCGAGACGTGTCCTGGCCCGGAATGTGCCCCCGTTGGATCAGAAACCTCTTAGGAAACCGTGCCTTAACTGGTATCCTTTAACCGCAAGGTATAAAAAATGCAGACTACGCCGTCCCTTCCCGAAATTTTGCCGCGTGAACTGAAACAGAAACTGGACGCAAATGAACCCGTGTTTTTATTAGATGTCCGCGAACCCAGCGAATATGACATCGTGCACCTTGAAGGCGCGCAACTCGTACCACTTAACACATTGCCACACAACGTAGAAAGTCTCCCATCAGACCAAGAAATTGTTGTCTATTGCCACCACGGAACACGGAGTCTCTATGCCACCGCGTATCTACACCAAAACGGATTTCGTAATGCCAAAAATCTCGCAGGGGGTATCGACCAGTGGGCAGCCGAGATTGATCCCACCCTACAGAGATATTAAGAGGAGAACAGATATGATCGTCGAATTTGAGAACCGCTCCGGTGAAATAGAACACGCCGAAATGGAAATTGATGAACCTTGTCCTATCTGTTGCGGAATGCTCTTCCCGCTTGTGGAATCACAATCCGACAGCGGATACCGCTGTAGTAGCTGCGGACTCGTCTTCTCTCGCGTAGAAGAAGAGTTTGTTTAACGATTCAGAAAGCGTTTTTTTATGATTCCTTGCGGTTCGGTCAGGTGGGTTTGATGCATAAGGTGTCTTTCCGTATATCCGCATGCGTGTTTTTGCGAATCAGAATCAACGGTATGAAGCCCGTGTGGGCTTCCCCGGGTATGAATGCCGTGTGGCATTCCCCGGGGTATTTCTGCGTATTGTTGCAGGCTACCGTCTTATACCATCTCTAAAAGTTTATATCGCATTAGCCTCACCATCCACCCAGGCCCGGTAGGTGCGGTTTCTAACCGCACGGGACATAACCCAAAACGGTAGGGAACCCTTTTAAGAGAAATCATCAACCAGAAATGGTATTAGGTTATTTTCGTAACCGTAGTCCGTAATGAAACAGAGGGGTTTTTACTTGGGCGTTTCTTCAGATTTAAGGAAAGTACATCCAAGATTCAAATTCACGTCGTTTCTCCGCAAGGTAAAATTAAATATTCCGAAAGTCTGGCACTTCCATCGGTGTCCCGCCATTGGCGATCGACTGCTCCGAAACCAAACCCGGCACTGTGAAATCCATCGCCGTATAGACATCCATCGGTGGTGGCGTGTCGGTGAGGACACTATCCACAAAATCCCGCACTTTAAAATACTCGCCGAGGTCTCCGGCATTTTCTGACTCAGCAGGTGGATTTTTCCATCGTTCGGGCAAACAATCTTCAAACTGCGAGAGCGGTCTCCACTGTTCAGTCACCGAGAACTCATCCAACCAAATCTTCGGTGCAGCGTTGAGTCCACGCGAACCTTCATAGCACCCTTTCGTTCCCTGCAAACTGAAATAGGAATTCGCAGGTCGATTCGAGAGCATGTCGATCCGAATTTTAATTAATCCACCACAATCGGTCTTGCAAAGCATCATCACTGTATCCTCCATGGCGTGCTCAGGATCGGTGTTAGTGCCGGTTCCCAGACAACAGACACTCGCGACGCGACTCCCAAACCACTGGAGCACGGGACCGAGGCTATGTGTCGCATAGTTACACCGATTAATACCGACCTGCCAGTAGTAACGCCACGTCGGATTGCCCTCTGCATCGTGATGGAGCGACTTGATGTTGTGGAGGTATTCCCCTTCTCCGAAATAGACATCGCCGAACATGCCTGCCTCAACCATACTCCGGATGAGGACATTTGACTTGGAGTAGCATGTATTTTCAGCCATCGTGTATTTGGCAGATGATTTTCGGACTGCTCGAACCAAATCGTAACATTCTTCCAATTTGACGGCAGCGGTCACCTCACTGATAACGTGTTTTCCGGCTTCCAGGGCTTCAATCGATTGTGGAACATGCAGGTTTTCAGGTGTAGCAAGGACAACAATATCTACCGCGTCCAACATCGCTGTATAATCCGTAAACTGCTGAGGAACATCAAACCGTTCTGTGACGCTTTGGAGTGTCGCCTCATTGATGTCACACACGGCTGTAACGGTTGTTTCTGCTATCGCTTGAAACGGTTGAAAATAAGAACTCCCACGGTGTGCTCCAACAATCCCTACTTTTAGTTGATTCGCCATTGTGTATCTCCTCCTAAATATACTAAACTTTGGACAATTTTTTTAAGAACACACATATCGCCCCGGTGGGGCTTAGGTCTTGGGGGATTGGCGTTTCTATACACATATCGCCCCGCTGGGGCTGCCGTTGGGTGCATCGGGGTTTATTTTCCTGCAAGTTGGGTTTGTTTCAGAAACTTTCAGAAAAATCAAAGATCTCTTGAAAACCGAGCATGAACCCGACCAAAATTGTCCAAAAATATAGGGATAGCATAGCATATTGCCTGCAATTTATCAGTAAAATTTCATGAGAATGTGCAAGCAAAATTTTTACTTGAAAAACTTATGCTAAACATGTTAAAATGCCATGATATTGGATGACACTACTACGAAACGGAGCTCCTTCCGTTTCTGTCCCCCTTCCACCGTAGTAGCGGGATAAAGGGTTGGGGCTGGGAACCCAAGATGAATATGCTATACTTATGGAGTCTCTTAGGGAGAGTAGCAATTTTCTGTTAATCTGTTGATAGAAGAATAGGAACGGAGATGTTAATGGATTTTGTTGAGGAACTCAGGAATCTATCCATCAAGATCGAAAAGCAAAAAGATGTTATCCGAAGCGAAGAAGCCACTAAAAATGCGTGTGTCATGCCCTTTATCAAACTGTTAGGATATGATGTTTCTGACCTGACAGAAGTGGTACCTGAATTTACTGCTGACTTTGGTACAAAGCAAGGCGAAAAGGTTGACTATGCTGTTTTTAAAGATGGTGAAGTCACCATGATCATCGAGTGCAAAAAATTCGGTACAGATTTGTCTGATGATCACACTGCCCAACTTTACCGTTACTTTTCAGTCACTCACCCTCCAGTAGCTGTGCTAACCGATGGGGCTCTGTATCGGTTTTACAGCGATTTGGAAAAATCGAACGTAATGGATATAAAGCCTTTTTTTGAATTCAGCCTGCTTGATATTCAGGAATCACTGGTCGATGAGCTCAAGAGGTTTACCAAGTCTGCCTTTGATTTGCATGCAATCCGTAGGGTTGCAATCGATTTAAAGTATACAAAAGAGATAAAGCAGATCTTGGTGGCGCAACTGAAAGCACCTACTGAAGAATTTGTTCAATTTTTCCTGTCTTCTGTCTATAGTGGCGTAAGAACACCAACTGTATTTCGGCAGTTCACAGGTATTGTCAAGCGCGCAGTGAACCAGTTCCTGAGTGATCAGATTGATCAACGCTTACAGTCTGGAGCGAATAACGAGGAAGTTTCAGAAGAGTCTGCTGAGGTCGAAGAATTCGATTCGTCAACTGTTACCTACAGCAAGCATCAAACAAGTAAATCAAAGCGCAAAGGACTGATCGTTACTTTTCCAGATGGAACTGTATTTTCTTCAGAGCGAGAGTGCAAGAATCAAACAGAAGTTTGGGTTAAAGCGATTGTAAAATTACTTGAGCAGTTTGGGATGGATCGGTTTATAGAAGCTGATCTTAAAACGAGGCGTTCTGGCAGTAAGGAAAGGTTTATATCAACCAATCCGACCTTCAGAGATGCCGGTAGACGCAGGATACCCTCCACGGAGTACAAGACGAATGGCACAACGTATTTCATAACGCAGGACTATAGAGCTGAAAGAAAAAAGGAACTTCTTGACAGTATATCCGACGCGTTAGGTGCAGGATTGAAAGTAGGGGTGTTTGAGTGAATAGGTTTTACTGCACGGGCATACCTATGTAGGAGCGAAAAGGGAGTTGATTCAATGTATCATTTACATTTTTTGGTTTTTGAGGAAAAAGTTTTCAACAGTTTGTCAATCCGCAATTACGCTTTACGTGACAATAATGGAGATTATAACGATGAATAAATTGGATATAAACGGCAAAGTCTTTAAAATAACAAATGATCATGTTTACGAAGGAATCCGTGAAGATGGTGGGGGGTGTCCGTTGGCGTCAGCATTAAGGGATTTTCTGTGTTGCGACACAGATCTGAAAGATGATTCAAATCTGGATTATCTTGAAATTAACGTTGATTTTAAAACGGTATCCATAGAATATCTCGCGGTAAACGGAGACACCTATACCTGGGAATGTGACGTGGTTCTTGATGATGCTATCACCGATTTTATCCATGACTTTGATAATGAACGTATCGCGTATAGGCAATTTATGGGAAGAACTGTGCATGTCGAACTTCTGGAAGATAAGCACTACAAACTATCTTTCATATAACGTCAGTTCTGACTACAAAGAGCAGAATAGTGAGACGTAACACAGCTTAAAATAGGCAATGAACAGTAAAACGCTCGACCATTTGCTCATCGCGATCACAGTCCTGTTAGATATCTGTTTCATCGCTACTGCAATTGTCGTAGCATACTGGGTCCGGTTTGAATCGGGTTGGACTCCTGAAGTCCTGTCCCTGCACAAAGGGGGTTCCCCACCCCTTGACGACTACTTTCGGCTTATCCCTCTCATGGCAATAATATGGCTAATGACGTTGAAGGCACTAAAACTCTATCGTCCAGAAAGTAACGCGACGTTTTCGGCATTTTGGACGCTCTGTAAAGCCGCGGGTATCTCGCTCATTGCCACATTAGCCGCCCTCTTTTTCATCTACCATCACGATGTCTACTCGCGTTGGGTTATGCTCTTAGCGACTGGTTTCAGTCTCGTGGGGTTGTTCTTGGGCCGATGGGTGCTTTATCGTTTCCGCCAATCAATTCACGCCCAAGGGATGGGCGTAAATCGACTGGCAATCGTCGGGAACTACGATGTCCGCGTCGAAAAGTTCATTAACGTTCTGAATACTAAAGCGGATAGCGGTTACGAAGTGGTAGGGATAATTGGTGAAACAGCAGCCAGTAGTCAGCAGCCAGTAGTCAACAAGGGGGAAATCGGGGTTACAAACCCCTCCCACAACCTCTTACCCGAAAGCCAATTGCAGTCCCTTGGGAAAAGCCAAGACATCCTTGAACTGGTGCGAAAACATCGACTTGATACGCTTTTCATCGTATCCCCGACTGTGCCAAATGACACTATCCTGCAGATTCTCCACGCCTGCGAAGGAATACCCGTCCAAATCAACGTCCTGCCTGAACTCTCTGAATTCATCAGGGACAGCAGGAACACGATTACCTTTTTTGAGGATATACCGGTGCTACAATTAAGGGAGACACCGATGCAGGGCGGACGCGGTATCGCCAAGCGTCTTATAGACATCGTCCTTAGCGCATCAGCATTGATAGCCTTAAGCCCGCTCATGCTAACAATTGCGATCGCTATACGCTTGACCTCACCGGGCAAAGCAATTTTTCGTCAGGAACGGGTCGGTAGGGGTGGAACGCGGTTCAAGATTTACAAATTCCGTTCCATGCAAGTTGATGCTGAGGAAAAAGTTGGACATGTATGGGCAAAAAGCGATGACCCCCGGCAAACCCGACTTGGAAAATTCTTGAGACGCTGGAGTTTAGACGAATTGCCGCAATTCTTCAATGTTCTCAAAGGCGATATGAGCCTCGTCGGTCCCCGTCCAGAGATGTCTGGATTAATTGATACGTTCCGTGAATCAATCCCGCACTATCTCGCTCGACAGCGCGTTAAATCTGGCATGACCGGGTGGGCACAAGTCAACGGCTTGCGCGGTAATACCTCCCTTGAAGAGCGGATTTCTTATGACCGATATTACATCGAAAATTGGTCTCTCGCCTTAGACATCAAGATTATCTTGAAAACATTATGGGCAATCAAAAAAGGTATTTAAACCATGGACCTCTGGGCCGTTCCTCTACTTCGTTTCGGACGGGTTTTTGGCTCGGGTGCAGCTGGAATAGGCATCCGCGCGATCTCTTAAAGAAAAGGAATCAACAAACAGGCATTATCTACTCTCCATCCTGATTCTGGAAGGCGCGGCTCGCGATAATTCATATCTATTCTGCAAAATACCGTCGCACAAAGGGCCACGCGCCGGCTTTGTAATAACGGTGTCCACCTTCTCCGATAAAGAGCTCACACCTATCCGCAACACCAGCAACCTCGTAGATAGTCTTCAAACGTTCATACGCGAACTCGACGTGATCTATGGGGAAAATCCCGTCTCCTTGTCCCGCAATCGCGCAAAATGGACGCGGTGCGATTAAGCCTGCGACATCGTACATCTCCCCAAGTCGCATGACCCCCGGCACATAGTTGCATTCGCAATGGCGGATCATGCCGATGCTCCCTTCAAACGTACAGAAATAGCAACTCGGTACTGCTACAGCAATACGTGTATCGCATGCCGCGGCGAAAAGCGATACCGTCCCACCGCCGGAGTTGCCAGTAATCGCGATGCGTTCGGCATCTATGGGTAAATCCGCTATCGCCCAATCAATGAGGCGCGACATATCCCATACCCGCTCACCAATCGGGGTCCGTCCAACGAGTATGCAATGAACCAACTGGTGTCGGCAGGAGTGTGTATTATTCGCCTGCTTATCCGCTGCCGTGCGCGTCTCACCAAACGCCCGCGTCGTCGGCGCAATAGCAATATATCCCTCCTCAACGGCTGCCTGTCGAGCGATGTCCCGTTCCCCTTCCAGCATGTGTTCTTCCTCTGCTTCTGTGTGTGCGATGCCAGCATAGAGATGCGGAGGATTGTGTCCATGTGGTGCGAGGATGAGCGGCACTTGGTTTCCTTCAATCGTTTTTGGACGGAGTAGGTAAAACGGCAGCGGCACCGTCGGCTCGACCCACAGATACCAACTCTCTCGGAAATGGTCATCCATATCCAAGACTTCGAGTTGCTCTGCTTTTGGGACGTATCCTTTGAGATCGGATTCCATGTTGTCTAAGCCGAGGATTTCCCGCAACTTCGGACGAAAAAGTGCCTGCCATGTCAACAACCCTTCCCGGGTGGTCTCATGGAATTCATACAGTCTCGGCACGGTATCGTATAAGTTTTTAAAATGTGTTTCAGCGTTATACATTTTTTCTAATTTTCCTTGCGGTTCGTTCAGGTGAATTGGTGTCAAAAAACGATTTTCCGTAGATCCGCTTGCGTGTTTTTGCTTGGGTATTTTGCGTATTGTTGCAAGCTATATTTTTTGGAAATACGGTTCACTTGACAAAATATTCAGCACTGCTATACTGTTGGCAACTGTGCTTCCACGTAAACTCTCAGACATAATAGAGGATACCCCCCCGTCTGTCAACCCAATTGTTGAAAAGAGAAGTCCCTCGATTACAAAGGAGGAAAATATGGGCTATAACGATGGTAGAAAACAGGTGCGACGTATCTTGAGCATAATAGACCATCTCCAGAAGGTAGACGGTATCACAGTCCGATCCCTCGCGAGCTTCTATGATATTGATATAACCCGCATCTATGATGACCTGAAGATTATCAAGGAATGCTGCAACCTGAAAAAGGATAGAGGATCCTATTGGATTGAGACAGAACGTTTGCTGCGCTGGCCCAGGATCACAGCCGAAGAGAGGCACGTCTTGGAGTTAGTGATTGCTGCTTCACCGCTTGCAAAAGAGGCGCGTTTTGAGAAATCTCTCAAACGCGTTCTGGAAAAACTCGACACCACCCTTGCGGAGCACATCCAATCGAGATTGGAGCAGAATACACCGGTTCAACTCCACAAAATCGAGGCGGATAACGAAATTGAGGGACATCTCTATCTTTCAGAGGAAGCTCCACCGTATAGGGAGAATAATAATGATGTTGAGGAGCACTTTCGCGTTCTGGAAGAGGCACTTTACGAGCAAAAGGCGGTACGTGCGAGTTATCAGCCCGGTGGAAAATCGGAGCCTGTCGTCCATCTACTCCATCCGTATGCCATCTTCTTTCGGAAGGAGGATTGGTATCTTGAAGCACGCTCCAATCGGTCAGATACCCCGTCACTCACTTTCAAAATTGTCCGTTTCCGCCGCGTTATGTTGAGTGATGAGCCGTTTGAACCCTCTGAGGATTTTTCACTCTCCGAGAGTTTAGCACCTCGATGGGGACTCTTCAGCGGTGAACCGATCAACGTAAAACTCAAAATTGCCGCACACAAGGCGTATCTGGTTGAAGAAAAGCAGCGTCATCCCTCGCAAAAGATTGTAGAACGGTGTGCCGATGGTGCGGTGATTGTCCGTTATGAAGTGCCGAAAGAGGAGTTCACGTTTTGGGTGTTGAGTCTTGGGGATGCGGCGGAGGTCTTGGACCCACCCGAATTCCGTGCGGAGTTTCAGGAGATTGTGCGCCGGATGCATTGCCTCTATTCGGGAGATTAGAGCAGAACACAGCGGTCCCGCCCTATTGGATAAACTACAGAAAACCACCCCCGTGAGAGGGTGGGCAACCTATTCTCCCGGCCGGGAGACAGCTCAACGTACGTAATAGTCTTCGGCTGTGATTTTACTTCTGATATGGGGCAGAAAACCACCTTGGTGAGAAGGCGGGCAACCTATCCTACTGACCGGTCGGTAGGTAGCTCAGCATACGCAATAGTCTTCGGCTGCTACTTTACTTCTGCAAGTGAACTATCTGATCACAGTATACCCCTTTTTGCACAAAAAGTCAAGAAATTTTCGCAATTTCTGAATTTTTTACAAAAAAAAGACCTATTTTCTCGATTTTTATGTCGAATTTTTTGTAATTGGTGTAAAACGCAAATTTTATGTAGTATAATTTAAGGTAGATTGAAGAGCGATTACACATTTACGCGATGGTACACGACTCAAACTGATGAAATCAGAAAGGAGACATCATGGCAAAACGGAAATCCGAAATTGAAGATTTATTATTGACCCTTGGGATTGATTCGGGGACCAGTGACATCCTTCAAAATTATATGGACAAAGTCGCTAACAGGAAGTTACGTACCTATCAGAAGATCATCCAATATGGCGCGAAGGCTGGTGAGTCGCTCTATCTCCATATTCTCAACGGGATTTGCGTTCTGGAACGGTTACGTCCAATTTTAGATTTAGATAACCTTGAAGTTCAGGTCCTATTCAGTGCTTTCAGCGTCCATGATTTGAACAAGCTTAGTCAATTTCAGGATCAAAAGCGTTCGTTTAACTATCTGGCAAACGCAGAAAACATCAGTGACGTGTTGACTGACCTTGAGATAGACCCCTTCTTCCCGGAATGGCAAGATTATTTGAAGGATATTGAGGTCTTGGTCCGCGCCCATTCGCGGTTCTATAACACCTATGCTGAAACCCTCGATCAGACTTATAATCCGTATTCATTGGATAAAAGCAGACTTCTCAATTATCTTGTCCCGATTATCCGTGCAATGGATGTCATTGACCTATCAAAAACACTTGAGGAACGTGCAAAAAAACGGGACTTTCTCATAGAACTCAATAGCGTCTTTGATGATATTCAGTACAAATTCGTATACCATAAAGTGAGCGAACAGCGCGGTATTTTGACGAACCTCATACACAATGAGATTGTGAGGTGCCTCAAATCGGAAAAAGACTTACTGCCGCTGCTTTATTATCCTGAGGGTGTAGCGTATCTCGTCGATCAAGAACGCGATATCCACATCACAACCGATGAAATCGCAGAAATTGGAAACGCTGTTGTTCGTAACATTGAGTCGAAGACTCGTGGAGAATTCATCAAGTTTATTCAAGGCAGCCCTGCTGGTATAAAAGTTGATGAAAAGTGCATTACACTCGGCGTATCTTTTGGGGAAATTTGGAATGAAGTCCGGAATATCATCAGCGAGCGGAAGTATGTCGCAAACACGAAAGTAGATGCGATGAACGCCAAGTGTCGGGAAAGGCTTGAAGGAATTCGGGATAAGTTGGGTGAACCAGATCCGAATGTCGTTGAACATCAAGAGGGACAACTACCTCTTTTTGATCCAAATGGAACGGTTGGACAGCGAACGTTGCTTGATGAAATCTTAGAGACAGAAACCTACCGACTACCACATGATGATGACGCTATTCGACTTGGAGAATTGGTCAGAACATACTATATTTTCTTGAATAAACATTTTTCCGAGGCTCTCCCTGATGCGTGGTTACACATCTATGGACTACTTGAATTGCCGCTGGATACTGAAGATACAACCTATCATGAGCGGTATGCATTGTTCAATGCCCTTTGGGACCGCGGCTACATCATCGGACGCGATCTTTACAATACCGGTCGCGAGTTTGATGAGATTTACGAGTTGATTGTCCAAAACGGCATCCAGTTTTTAGAGACCTTAGAAACCGAAAGCGAGTTTGGACTATTAGTCGATTACGTTCTCAAATACGTTGATTTCAACTTTGTTGCTGGTAGGAATCGGGGTTTCAACACAAACTTAAAACGTTATGTTAAGGATAACCACGTTCAGTGTAGCACCTGCGGTTCGGAATTTGATACTGCCCTCTGGATGAAACCAGATGTGCCAGCAAATATCAAGGTGCAACAATTTTCCAATCGGCTTGAAGGCGGCTCATCACGTGAACCGAAACGCCGAGTCTGTAGTGTATGCCGAACCCAATACATGCTTGACAAACTCTGTTACAATGTCGGAGGCAGCACAGCAACATTTTTTATTCATCTCTACCCAATCTCGTTTTTTACGGAGGTTTTTATTCGGGCTTTCCAACGGGCACAGGAGAATTTCCAAAATCCCGATTTTCCGTCCGTTTTTCTCAAAACAGACGATGCCCTTCGGAACTATCAGGAAAAGACCCAGTTGGAACTGACGTTTTCACAGACAAAAGTCAACGGAAACCCAATTCCGAAGTTCTCAGAGGCACTCGGTAACATTCTAACGATCCCGGTGAATACACCCGGGAACAATCATACGGGGAACATTTTATTCGCAATCGAAAACGCTTTGTTATATCAACGCTTTTTAGGATCCCGTGCGGTGCTGACCGATTCGTCAATCCCACTCTTTTCCGATGATGAATTCAATCATCTGTTCATCGACCATATCCCCCCCGCATTTCGCGGATGGTTGCCGGATAACAACCTTGACAGTGATATGACGCAGCAAGCGTTTAAGCAACTCCTGAACTTGCATACCATCCGATCAAAAATTGGAAGTATTGACGCGGACGATCTGGTGCGCTTGATTCGGAGTTTAAATTACGACGTGCTTGAACTCTACTACGTAACCCACCGAATGATTAAACGCGAACAAGCCGGAAATGAACCGCGACAGTTCGTAACCGTCCGCGACACAGCACAACTTATCGCCGATGTCGTGGCACAGAAAGGAGGAGAGACGATTATGTCTCACATTAAGGAACTTGCCCGCATTGCGTGGGAAGGGCGGTTGAAGGGTGAGAGTCTCAAGGATAATTCACTCGCTAAACCGCTTGATGTCGCATTTGACAGCCTTGAACGTTGGCAATCAGAGCATGAAACTGAAGAAGAAGCACGGGCTATCATGTCCAAAGAGGTCGCCCGAGCGATTGAACGTCTTGATAAGCGGTTCTTCGGGATAAAAAAATTGGAGAACATCTCGCAATTTGTCACCGTCCTTTTTGATCAGATCTACAAAGGCGTTTATCAAGGCAATCTGCTTAATTTGCTTGAAAACCGGAAACGGATTCGTTCTGGGTATCTTTATTTTATTACCGAAATGGTCCCAAAGCGTGATAGAGACAAGGAGGAACAGCAATCATGAGTATTCTGAATAACTATACCGACTTTATGGTTGAAAAATACGAAAACTTTCCACAGAGCCGTTATCTGACGCTAATTGTCTTGCGGAAAGCGGAGTCAGAAATGATTTTCCGCACCGAGGGGTCCGGTGAGGGGTTGAGCCGAGATACAGTCCATGCCGGACTTGAGGCGCGTGATCTTATCTCTCGCGTGACAATTAGTAAACGTAAACAGACAGCTATTGAACGGCGGACAGGACGTGAACTCTTACGTCAGCATAACTTATTATTCTACGCTGCAGACTCAAGGGGGAATCGTCAGGAAGCTGAGGATAATATCTGTGCGTTAAATCGCAACAAACCGTGTGGTATTTGTGCCGACTGCATGATTTATGGTTATGCCGTCGGCGGTGGGGGCGCGCAAAAGTCTCGCGTCATTACAGACGATGCCTTCAGTGTTCTACCCTACCAAACCGTTACAGCAAAGCGGACGTTCAACGCACTCTACGATAACAACACAATGCGAGATCCGGTTACCGGACAGGCATCCGCAAGCATTCAGGAAGATGAGTACGTCAAGCCAGAAACACTGTTCGTTGACATGCAGACGCTCAAAGATTTGACATCGGACGAGATCCACTATGTAATAGCAAACGTGTTGCGGAGTCGCCGTTACGGTGCTATCTCCTCACGGCTTGGTAAGATGCGGAATACACTTGTCGGGGCCATCTTTAGCGATTGTGAGATCTTCAGCAATTTGGAACTAACGCAGTGTGTTTATGACCGTCTCGGAGCAGAAGGTAGACAGTTCCCACTTGACGAAAATAAGGTTGAGTCGGTAATTGCCGATGCGGTCGCAGCGTTAACGGGTGAAGTTATCGGCAGTGTGCAGCCACTCACCGACTCGGAGTTAACTGAGTTAATTGGTGAAATTCAGCAAACATTCGCATCGCCGGATGAAGTGAAAGGGTTGTTAGATAACATTACGGCACTCTATCGCGAGCGTGAAACATAAGGTAGGGTTACCTATCCTATGTTGGAGGTATCTCATGTATATTTATCGATGTGAGTTTGAACTCATGGAAAACCTCTTTTTCGCTAGCCGCGAGGTAAACAACTTCTTTCAGACGGAGGCAGTCATTGGTAATTACGCCCTTGCTTATGCCCTTGGATTGTGCAGTGCGGGTTACCATAATGCTGCTGAAATCACTTACGCTCAGGATTTGGAAAAACTCAACGAGGCGGGTATCTATGTTACGCCCGGCACATTGACCGAGCAGCCACGTTTCACGGTGACACGTTTCAACGCCCTTTCTGATTCATATTGGTATCAGATGGAGCAGAACGCCATCTCGGTCAATCGGAAACGTATTTTCAATCCACGATTAAAGGCGAGAGCGACGAACTTCCCACAGATTGGAAGACTGAAGCTGCTGTCCATAGGCAACAAAGGCGTTTTTTACGTAACAAGCCGCGACGAGTTTCGCGTGCCGCGTTATATCCGTCTCGGTAAGTTCATGAGCAAAACGAAAATCTCTGCTTACAGACAGCGGTATCGTCAAACCCACGCAGAGGATGTGTCCTACAGTAATTATCTGAATCCTAACGATTTACCATCAAATACACAGATCGGTATGTTTGACCTGCTCAATATACGACCAGCACCATTAATTCGCCAAGTCCAATTGTCTGGGGATTTCTATGAATTGGTGGAGGATAAAACGCTACTACCGGCACGGATGCAGTTTTACACCGATTTTTAGACGGAACTCAACTATCTGTGGGGTGTGTCCTGCCTATGAGATGGGGCAATCACACCCTATAGGTTATTTGGAGGTTTGCTATGTCAGAGATCACGATTAATCTAAACGCAGGTTATGAAAAAATTAGTCCGACGAATGCGTTTGACCTAAAACATCCGCCGCTCTATCATCAACAGCGAACATACGATGCCTTAAAAACAAACGATCTTGTCATCAACACCTACAACACGGGAACAGGAAAAACTCGTGCTTCGTTGCTTCGACTTTTCGATTTGAAAAACGAAAATGTTTTGTTCATCGCACCGACAAATGAGTTGATTCATCAACACACAAATGACATTCGAGAGTTTGTTGAGGAACATGGATTGAATTTCTGTGTTGCTGAAGTCACTGGGCAGAGACTTCGCGAATGGGAGGTCATTGATGACCCCGGTTATCGTCTTAGAAATCCGAGAAAATTGCACGAGCTGATTCAAAACCCCCGTGACTATTTCCCTGAAATGACACGGCAAGCCCCCCTAATTCTCGTCACAAATCCCGATATTTTTTACCTCTGCTTTTACAGCGTCTATTCAAAGTTAGACAGCGCAAATCTTTTCAGTCATTTCTTACAGGATTTCAACTACATTGTCATTGACGAGTTTCACTACTACAACGCCAAGCAACTCGCCAGTTTTCTGATGTTTTTCATTCTGTCTAAGGAGTTTGGTTACTTTGATAATAACGGACGGAAGGTCTGCCTGCTTTCGGCGACACCTGATGAGAAGGTCCTCACCTATCTTGACTTGATAGGGCTGAAATACGCGCATATCAGTCCAGACAACGAGCCGATTGAAAGCAATAGTTATGAGAAAATACAGACGCTTTCTGAACTTGAATTGACGATACATAGTGGCAAAATGCAGAATTTACTTAAGGCACGCCCTGAGTGGATTAGCGATCCATTGCGCTCTGGAAAGGAAGGCACGGTTATCAGTAGTTCTCTCCGAACGATTAATGAAATTAAGCAGACGCTGCAAACGGTAGGACTGAAAGAAAAAATTGGGTTAATTACGGGTGCTGTCAGTAAACAAGAGAGGCGTGACGCAACGACATCTTTTCCGCTTGTTCTCGCGACACCAACAGTAGACATCGGTTACAACTTCAAAAAAATGGACAAATCACGGCAAAACATTGATTTTGTCTGTTTTGATGCTCTTTATGGAGCGGAATTCACACAGCGGATTGGACGGGCAGGTAGATTGCTCGGTAAGGATGACACCACACACACCAGCATCGCGCATGCATTTGTACAAGGAAAACTTCGCGCACAATTACGGCAAGGGAAAACTTATGACCGCCGAGAATTTGCAACACTCGTTAAAGAGTCGCTCGGAGAGGATAACCAGTTTTACCACTATATTCAGTCCTATGCAGTGCTTGAAGCATTCTATCCGCTTTACGAACTTTACAGGCGAACACTTGAAGAACGGCAGGACAGAATTAAAGAACTCTTTGAGACAATCCAACAGGTTTTCGCACCTCAGAGCGACACAACATTTGACGAAATGTTCAAAAAAATTCAGTGGCATTTTACCTATGAAACTGTCATTAATGCTTTTAAAGACAATACCTACAATGATTATATCCGGCATCAATGGGAACGGGCTGCGTGGAGTTACTGTCGACACCAAGCATGGATGAAAGGGGAACTGGAAACCTTTGAACAGTTGCCGAAAGAAAAGGAGAAAATAATACTTGCGACACTTCTCAAAAACAACCGATCGGAAATTGTTGCGTACGCGGAGCAGAAATACACTCCTATTCAGTCGCTATTCAACTTTCGCGGTTCGGATATCGGCATCCGTTGCGGTATATATGATTTGAATCATCTATTCCAGAATACTGCGAAACATACTGAATATGACCTTTTTCACGTCCTTTCACATTGTAATTTTATCATTATTCCCAGAAAGGAAAAGTACCATGAACTCACAGGAGATTGGGGAAATTATTGTGAGTTTTTTGTAAGGGCTGACAGTCTGAAAACTCCACCAACCCGTGTTCAATTCAACTACGATGCCGGTGGGATTGATCGAGAGTCCTTTGAACGTCAACACTGTTGGGGCCCCACCGCATTAAAAGGCTTGCGATTGGAATCTGTTCCGCTTGAAATGCAGGATGCGCTGAAGAAAAAAGGGTACATTACATGCCTTTTATCGAAGAGAGAAAATCAGTACGCCCTCAACAACATACTGGAAACGAGAGGACAATTTTCCTACCCACTGAATGTAGCCTTTAATGATGGACAACAGGAGTATCAGTTAATTCTCGGATCCCAAGCGTTTCTAATCCATGCAGAGTTGCAAGGTAGATGGGAAGAGAAAGGGCAGACTACGTAATTTGATTTACGTCTAATCGCTGTTGAAATTGCTCTCACATAAGGAGACCACCCATGCCTATCAGCACACAAATCTCACTCATACCGGAAACCGACGTGACGCTCCGACCTACAATGGGACACCACGCTCACGCTGCGTTCCTTTCTATTCTCAAGGAGAGCAACCCAGAGGTGGCAAAAGCCGTTCACGCGCCCGCGGCACAGAAACCCTTTACCGTCTCACCGCTCATTGGTAAGATGAAGAAGCGAGGCAATCTGTGTTACATCCGGGCAGGTACTGAGTGCAGACTCCGATTCACCTTCCTCAATGATGCCTTATTTCAGCATTTCGGGAAAGCCTTCTTGACACTCGCAATGCCTCCGATTCGCTTGGGAGAAGCCGTCTTTCAGGTGAGACAGATGGTCTCACACGCCACAGAGGAACGGAGTTGGGGCAAATCCGAGAGTTACGCTGAACTCGTCCAATCCGCAAAAACAGATACCCAGATGTCGTTCCGATTCTACTCACCGACCGCCTTCCGCGGAATGACACCCCGCGGACAAGAGACCCGTAAAGAGGCATACCTCGATCTCGTCCGGTGCTATCAAAGTTGGGTGAACAAGTGGAATGCTTTCGCACCTATGGAATTTGACAAAACCGAGATCCTCGCGTTCGTCCGAGAATACATCCAGTTGACGAGTGTGGCAACAGAGACGAAGAAACTCAATTTCGGAAGACATAGCGAGTTCGGATGGGTGGGGACCTGTGCTTATGTCTTCTATCCCGAAGATTCGCTTGATCCCGATCTGCTCCGGGCTGTCAATTGCTTAGCAAATTTCGCTTTCTACTGCGGCACAGGCTACAAAACTACTATGGGAATGGGACAAACGCGGCGGATTGATTAAAGGAGGTTTCAGATGTCAGAAACTTACATTCCGCTTTCACAAATAAACACCTACGTTTTTTGTCCTCGGCGGTTCTACTATGAATCTATTGAGGGGCATCAGGTTGTTAATGAACATGTTGAGGAAGGTAAAATCAAGCATGAAAACGTTCACACAGCGGTGACGGATCGGAAAAAGGGAGACAAGACGGTCTCTCGACGGCAGTATCTCGCTTCGGACGCGCTTGGTGTGTCTGGTTATACGGATCTGGTTGAGGAGAAAGACGGTATCCCGTATCCCGTTGAATTCAAAAAGGCTGGGATGGGGAACTGGCTGAACGATCAGGTTCAACTCTGCTTGCAAGGACTCTTATTAGAGGAGAAAACAGGGATTTCGATCCCCCACGGATATGTCTTCTACATCGGTTCTAAGCGACGACGAAAGGTTCCGTTTGACAAGGAACTCCGTGAGACCACGCGCCGCTATATAGCAGAAGCACGCGCGCTCCTTGAGTCCCGAAAAATTCCGAAACCTATTCACGATAATCGCTGTAATGGGTGCAGCGTTCGATCGATTTGTTTGCCTGACGAGGTCGCTTATCTACATGAGTTGGATGACCGACCAAAACGTATTAAACCCGCACTCGGTATTGATAATGTCCTATACGTCGATGAACAGGGATGTGCGATCAAAAAGACAGGCGAACGTATTCTGGTCGTGAGAGAGAACGAAATTCTCCGTGATGTTCCGTTGATTCATCTCGGACAAGTCGTCATCTCTGGCAATGTTAATCTGACGACACCGGCAATGCAGACGCTCTTACACGCGGGAATCCCTGTCGTCTTTCTTTCTGCCTATGGACGATACCATGGCGCGTTGACACCGCAGGTGTCCCGAAATTCACTTTTGCGCTGTGCACAGCATAGGGTCGCGAGTCATCCGGACGCATGTCTTGCGCTTTCAAAGGCGTTTGTGCGCGGAAAATTGGTTAACATGCGGACAATGCTTCAACGCCGAAAATGGCAGGCAACAGACGGCACAGATTCGACATTGGAACCGTTATTGGCTAACATTAAGGCGATGCAAGCCATGGAAAAACGCATCCATAAAGCCACAGCACTTCCAGAATTGTTGGGAGTAGAAGGCAATGCTTCTTCCGCATATTTCGGCGCATTCAACTTTATGCTCAAATCGGAGATGGGTTTTGATTTCCAGCGGCGAAGTCGCCGTCCACCGGCGGACGCAACGAACGCCTTGTTGAGTTTTGCCTATTCACTACTAACAGCAGATATGATGTCAGCAATTCAAACAGTTGGGTTAGATCCTTACATCGGTTTCTTTCATCAACTCAAGTATGGTAAACCCTGCCTTGCCCTCGATTTGATGGAGGAATTCCGACCTATTATTGCAGACTCCGTTGTGGTTACATTAATCAATAATCGTCGTATCAAGTCTACAGATTTTATGCAATCCCACGGCGGATGGCATCTAAAGGCGCGTTGTCGGAAAGCGTTCTATGCCGCTTATGAGACGCGAAAGAATGAGACGATTACACACCCTGTGTTTAAATATAAACTCACATTTCAACGTGCGATGGAATTACAAGTGCGTCTTTTAGCGAAATATCTAACGGGTGAGATTGACCAGTATACGCCATTGACGGTTGGGTAAGACCAAAACCTACCCTTCCCCCCTTCCATCCTTCCAATCTGCCATTCTATATGGACCTTGAAAGTGAGAGTTTAATGAGGAGTCGCTAAATGCATTACACAGTTGCTTACGATATTACAGATGACAAACGCCGGAACAGAGTCGCTAAAATCCTCAAAGACTCTGGCACTCGCATCCAATATAGCGTTTTTGAATGCAACACAGATCGCCGCGCCCTGCTACGCTTGCAGAGTCGGTTAGAGAAAGCGATTGATTTGCAAGAGGACACGATCACCTTCTACCATCTTTGTACGACATGTGAGAAACAAATCGATCGGATAGGTCTAAAAAAAGGTCTTGACAAACATAGGACTTACGCAATAATGTTTGACATAACCTCATAGAAGGGGTAATATGTTCT
>VXPE01000110.1 GCA_009839745.1 Candidatus Poribacteria bacterium | reverse complement strand
GAGTTTCATCGCAGCGTCTTTGACGAAACTCATCTTCTCACTGCCACAACCCACGCAAAAACCGATAAACGTCAAGACCGTCTGTGAGTTTCTTGGCATTCATTGGTATCATCCAAAGAAACTCACACAAGGCCTTCGCGTCGCTTACCTACAGGCACAAATCAGGGAGTTGGGATTTTCTACGAGTTCCACTGAAAATACAAACTCACACAATATTACACCCGTTTTTCAACAAGATACCGAGCTGCCTTTCGACAAGGCAGCTTGAATATCATAATATTGTCCAAACTTTAGTTATAGCAGATATATGCTGTTAATTCAAAATTTAGGAAACCGCCCGTACCCTTCTGAGTTTTTAATGCCTTTCAGTCAAGCCAAGCCGTGTCAACACATCATTCAACGCCTTATCCGCTTTCTCGCGGGCGATGCGTGCTTCCGTTAAGTCTACCAGAATCTCATTCACTGGACGGTGTTCTACTTTATCGCCGACATCCACGAATTGGGATGGACTCAAATTATAATCGGTTTTTTGGGCATCTTCTAACGTAATAACATTGCTCAACTTCTCATGAGACTCCCACGCCTGATAGACCTCCGTCGCGACATCAATTCCTTCATCGGTGAGGATATTTTTCGGCTTTCCTTTGTCAAAGTGCTGGGAGAGGTTGATAAGTAGTATCTGCTCTTTGCGTTCTTCTAACTTGTTGCGGTTCAGCAGTAAAATAATGCCCGGCGCGCTTGTATTGTAGAATAGGTTTTCGGGTAGAAGGACCACGCCTTCGATCAGGTCTTCTTCAACAAACTTTTTGCGAATGTCACGTTCTCGGTCAGTGTGTTGACTCCCAGAACCGCGAGAGACTGCCCCGGTATCCAGCACAATCGCAGCGCGTCCGTTGTCTTTTAAGGACGCAAGAATATGCTGCACCCACCCCCAATCAGCGGAGGAACTCGGGGCAATTCCGTAGGAAAATCGGTGCCAATTGTCGTTCTCGTAAAAGGTGTCGTCGTACTCCTTCTGATTCCACATCGGATTGGCGAGGACATAATCAAAGCGTTGCAGTGATGAATTGTTCGTAACGAAACGGGGGTTACGAAAGGTATCGCCGATCTGCACATCTGCACCGATGAAATCGTGCAAAAAAGCGTTCATCTTCGCCATGGCGTAGGTGGTGGGAGTCAGTTCTTGACCGTAGATTTGGGGTGCTTGGCTTTTTTTATCGAGATGTGTCTGTTCAAATAGCAGACGGGGTTTGATAAGCAGACCACCGGAGCCACACGCAGGATCGTAGATAGTCGTGTAAGGTTCAGGGTTCATGAGACGTGCCATTAGCCAGCCGACCTCCTTTGGCGTGTAGAACTCGCCCGCGCTCTGTCCCTGTCCTTCGGCAAACTTTCGTAATAAGTACTCATAGGCGCGTCCAAGAATATCGGGTTCAGTATCCTGTAGTCCGAGCCGGTGCCGACTAAGTACTTCAATCAATGCTTCCAGTCGTTCCTCATCAAGTGTGCGTTGTCCGCTCTGGCTTTCGTTGAAGTCCTTCACATCAAGGACATCTTGTAGTAGTGGGTTAAGGCGGGCAACCTCGCGCATCGCGTCAGTAACAAACTCTCCCAGATGACCATCGGCGGGGTGATTGCGAAGTGCTTTCCAATGATATTCCGGCGGAATGTAAAAACGAACGATTGGGTTGCGGCCCGATGTGAGGGCGTCCTCGTGGTCCGCCTCAACAATTTCCCGTGCCGATTCTTCATCTCCGAATTCGTCTATCTGTTTGGCAAATTCATCGTCAAACACATCGGAGAGGCGTTTATAGAAAATGAGGGGTAGGATGAAATCCTTGAATTTTGGAGCATCGCTTGCCCCTCGAATGGTGTTCGCTGCATCCAGTAACCATGTTTCGAGGGTGGAGATATCCAAGTGTTCATCGTTCTCGGATGGAAAGGGAAGTGTGGTTTGGGCTGCCTCTGTTTCGGTTTTCTTTTTCGGCAAGGGTTCGTTTCCTTTGGAGAATAGTTTTTAGTTTTCGGTTGTCAGTAGACGAGGTTAGATGAAGTTTCAGAAAATATTTCGGTAATTTGATGTTTCCCCAGGCCCGGTAGGTGCGGTTTCCTAACCGCACCAGGCATCGTTAGGAAATTACCGAATTACTAAATTAATCTTCATGAAACCTCGCCAGCAAAACGGAGAAGTGTTTTTGAGAAGCCGATGGGTTAGGTGAAAGACCCTACGGGTCCTTGAATTAGCGTTTAAGGTCTGCCCATTGTGTTGCGAGTTTACCCTTTGGTTCAACTGGTAAGAACGTTTCAACACTCTCCATTATCAGGCTGATCTCGTCCTCATCTAACGCACGCGTAAAGACTGCGACATCGTCCATGATACCCGCAAACGTCTCGCCACCGGAGCCGCCAAGACGGTAGGTCACATTGTTCCCCCGCGTCTCTTGGAAATCGGTCTCGGCGACCATCTCGCCATTCGCATAAATCCTGAATTTATCACCGTCTCCCAGGACGGCGACATGCATCCACTTATCCTTTTCAACGATCCCGCCCTCGCTCTGACACAGTACTGTCCACCCGGCGACCTGTCCGCGCCACGAAAGGAGACCTTGAACTTTGTTCAGGAAGAAGGTATTGTGTCCGGATGCAGTCGGCAGACTCCGCCAGATATGTTCCCATTCAGTTCCTTCAAAGTTGGGTTTAATCCATGCGGAAATTGTAAACGGGTCGGCTTTGAAAATGTCTCCGTGGAGGGAATCGGAAACTTGCAGTTGGACAAAAGCCATCGCATCTAACTCGATAGCGTCTCCAAATTTGCCTTTAACCCAATTAGATCCACCGTCAATCTCGCCATCATTTCCATTTCCAGAGGCATCCTCTGCGTTACCCTCAAAGGGATAGTATGCCACCAAATCCGGGTCCTCACCCGCGATCCCTAAAGTGGTGTTCATCAGCAAAAGGATGACCACTAAAACTAACGTAAAGACTTTCATTGGTATCGCTCCTGTTAGGTGGTTTATCATTAAGGCTGAAAAGTTTCGTTTACGTTGGTTACATATTAACGCCAGTTTGATTAATCATTTCGGATGTGTTGCCCATTCTATTTTCGCATCACAGAGGCGTGAAACGTACCATAAACTTCCAGTTTGTGCAGTATATCATGTTCATTAACAGTGGACGCTACATCAGTCCAATATTTATCAAACTCACGTTACATATTAGCACATCTGAGCATGAAAATCAACTCTTTGGGTTTAGGGGTCTTCGTCAAGAATTTTGATATAGAGTTGATGAAGTTTCTCTCCGATGCTTCTCCAATCGTAGTCCCGTTCCACACGAGCGCGCCCATTTTCACCGATCCGACGGCGAAGCGGTGTATCTGTGAGCAATCGAGTGACCGCATCGGCAAAAACTGTGGGTTCGTCGGCGATAAAAATCTCCTCGCCATCTTTGAGAGCTAACCCCTCCGCACCGACCGAAGTAGAAACAATCGCCTTGCCCATCGCCAACGCCTCAAGGATTTTCAGGCGGGTGCCGCTCCCGATCCGCAGCGGCACGACAAAAACCGTCGCCTCCGCGAAATACGGCTTGATCTCCGGGACACGTCCCGTTACAACGACCCCTTTCCTCTCCGCCAACTTTTGAACACGTGCCGATGGATTGCCACCGACAATCGAGAATCTAACATCAGGGACACGCTCTTGAATCCGTGGCAAAACCGCATCCGCAAAGAAGCCGACAGCGTCCTCATTCGGGTACCAGTCCATACTCCCGATATAGATGAGATGCGCGGGGACCTCAGCGGAAAAATCGGGTTGGTAGTGCGTAACATCAACACCGTTCGGGATTATCTCGATAGCATCTCTCGCGCAGTGTCGCTGGAATACCGCGGCATCAATGTCAGAGGTACACGTCACCGCGTCGAATTTCGGACTGAGCACCCGTTCATACCGTTGAAATGTGAGTTGCTGCGTCCAATACGCAAACTTATAGAATGGATTGGCAGTCTCACCGCAGAGTCGCCGCCAGATCGCAGAATCCACGTTCTGTTGTGAAAGCACACCCGGTAAGCGCGTTTCGGTATGAAACTGTGCCGTGTGAAACATCTCATAATGGACGAGATCAAAAGTTCCGGTCGCCACCAATTCTTTGAGTTTCTGTCGATAAATAGGGAGATCGTAGCGGGCAACGGTGATCGGGTGTCGTTTGAGAAATGCTTTAAAGAGCGTGCCGAACGATACGGGCGGCAGCGTCGCCGCGTTTGGGACGAGGTGGACCTGAATCCCTAATTGCTGGAGTTGTGAAACGCCTTCCGCGTCTGTCGGTTGCGTCTCCAAGGCGAGCAGGGTCACACTGTTTCTTGTGGCAATCTGTTTGAGGAGATTGAAAACCCGAATGCGTCCGCCATCGGTGAGAGGAAATGGGACGGTAGGCGATAAAAAAAGAATTTTTAATTTGGTGCCAAGCATGTAATCAAGCCCTCTTGGCAAAATGCGGGTGTCTTGTCAAATCCGCAATGCGCCGTTGTTGCATTGCTATGTGCCTCGGCGAACTCTTTGTGTCATCTTTTAGCAACTGCTGCCTCGTCAATGACGATCTCCTGTTTCGTAGAGTCAACACGAACCTTCATACCTATAGGAATCACGAACATCGGATCGGTGTGTCCGAAGTCCATATTGGTGACAATCGGCATATCGTTTAACCCGTATTCCTCACGGACGGCTTTACAGAGTGCCTCGTCGTATTCGTGGAAAGTGTCGGGATCAACGCCGCCACCCGGTCGTCCGAGCAGGATGCCACCAAGCCCTTCAAGAATCCCCATCGCGGCGAGGCATCTCACGAATTCCGTCAGAAACGAGGGAGGCGGTGCGTCTTCAGAGGTCTCCAAAAAGAGAACCGCGCCTCGAAGATCAGTGGCAGAAGGGAAAAAGTCAGTGCCTCGGAGCCAGTCCAAAACCTCAACACATCCCCCAAAAAGGTGTCCTTCAACGATACCTTCATCCTGATGAAATCTCCAACCGGTACACGGATTCAATTTTCGACGAATAGATTGATTGTCAGGATCCTCCCACGGCAAATATTCAACCGTCCAGCCCTCACGGTTCGGTTCAATAACACCGATAGGTTCGGTAGAAAAGAGGGTGCGTCGGACGGAATCCACCATGTATGGAAACATCCCACAGTTTTCGGCAAACCCTGCCATAAACGAGGGACCGTAGAACGACACGAGACCTGTTTTAAAGCAGATGGCGTGTGATATAGTCGTATCCGAAAAGCCCATAAAGACCTTGGGGTTATTCCGAATCAGATCCAAATCGAGGTATGGGAGGGTGCGAATGGAATCTTCACCACCGATCGTTGAGATGATGCCATCAATCGTTTCATCGGCAAAAGCCGCCATCAGATCGTCGGCACGCGCTTTCGGGTTTTTAGAAAGATAGACTGCATTGCGCAAGGCGTGCTCCGTTTCGATAACCGTCACGTCGAATTCTTCCTCAAATTGACGTTTACCTATCTCGTAGCGAGACGGAATAGTGCCGGGACCACCCCAAGAGAGCGAAATCGCTGCGATACGGCTACCGGGACGTAGGACCTTGGGTTTTATCATTTTATTCATTGAAACGTCCTGCTTTCTCCTTTAACCTGTCAATAAGTACAAGAAGCCGTTCCTTGGCTTGCTGGCGTGAACTCAGCGTCGGAGGGGGTGGTTCAAAAATAGTTCCACGCTCGCTTTGCACCCAGCCTTTTGTGCTGTCGTCAACCTTAATACGGAGCCATCTGCTCTCAAGATCGAGATAAACCTTCAATCGATTGTTCTCATTTCGGATATTATATTTCAGGGGAGGACTATTTATCTGCCAACTCATACCGTCTTCGCCTGCTGACACCCGCGCACGTCGCGAGAGTGGTATCTGCTCCGCAACAAATTCTTGGAGCAATTTGGAAGGTAACTTTCCTTGTGCGAGCGAATCCTGCGATGCCGCATCCGCCTCAAACAGAAACGCCAGAATTTCAAACTTCGATAGTTGAAAAACGTTGAGCTTCCCTTCACCCTTCACAACGCTGTAAGCCTGCTTGTATCCGTTATCCTTGATGAGCCAACGTCTATTTGCCTGTTTAATAGAGATTTCCAGGTCCTTTGAAAGTGAAATTGGCATAGTTTTGTTCGCCTCAAACGCCTCCCTTAAATTGGGGAGATAGACCTCAACGTTGCTGTCAGTTTTCACGACTGTATAAGCTGCCCCTGTAGTATCCCTGAGGAGCCACTCTTCGCCACTCAGCAAAACTTCAATAGGGGATGCGCTCGGACGGAATCGAATATCTTTTGTCATATCCGAAAACATCTTTTGCCAATTCGTTTCCATCTTCAAAGACGCGTCCAAACGGGCTGTTTTCAATCTTGCGCGATGCGCCAGCCCTGCTGTAAATAGAAGTTCACGCTCCAATTTACCCCTATTCAGGTTGCTAATGAATTGTGGGTCCAAGCTAAATCGGTAAACATCTTTAGTATATACAATCGGTTTCGAGTCAACTGTAGGTCTTCCGCGTAGGGCTGTCCGTGTATGAATTTGGAGTTTCGGCACCTTTTTCTGTTCAACCGGTGGGGCTTGGAGGAGATAAACACAGATGCCGGCGCCGATTGTAAGAATAAAGATAATGAGAAATATGAGTCTTTTCATATTTTTAACTATGGCCTCCTGGACTGCTCTCCACTTCGTTACGAGCAGGTTTCCGATTAATTCGCAGCTGGAGTGAGAATTTACGTGATCTTTTCCAGTGTTTTTTCACATTTAGAGCCTATTGCTGAACTTTTTTCTTTTTAAACGGGTATAGGCAAAAACCGGTTGACATTAAGTTGATGACAGTCCACAATTAACTTCAGAAAATCTTCTATTTTTTATTTTTTTCCGGTTAATATCGTTCACGATTTAGGGGAAATATGCAAGACTTAAATCCCTTAGCAACCGAGCTAAACGAGCAACTTCGTACCTCTTCACCAGCGGTTTTCTCGCTACTCTCCAAATTAGGAAAACGTATCTACCTACCGAAAGGCATCTTAAGCCAAACGGCAGAGGCGGGTACGAAAGCTCACCGTTTCAATGCCACACGTGCGATCGCCTCGGAAGATGGGGACATGATGCATCTCGCCGTTTCGCGAGAACTCGTGCCAACACTATCATTGGAAGGTATCTACGGGTATGCCCCCGTACTCGGTCAACCCGAATTACGAGCGGCGTGGAAAACGCATCTTTTGAAAGAGAATCCTTCGCTCGCCGAGGCGACACTGAGTCTACCAATTGTGACGAGTGGCATGACGCACGGGTTTAGTCTACTCGCCGAGCTTTTCGTTGATAGCGGGGATACACTCATCCTCCCCGACAAGATTTGGGGGAACTATCGACTCATCTTCCAAACCAAGGCAGGAGCGAACCTTCAAACCTATCCGTTCTTCAACGCTACAAGCGGTTTTAACACACACGGCTTTCGTGAGAGACTCACCAACACGGCTGGCGAGAAAATGCTGATTCTCCTGAACTTTCCACATAACCCGACCGGCTACGCGATTAACCGCACGGAGGCACAACGTATTGTGGACGCAATTGTAGCGCGTGCCGACGCTGGCTGCCATATCCTTGTTATGATTGACGATGCCTACGCGGGATTGTGGTACGACGCATCTGTTATGCACGAATCGTTGTTTGGATTGTTGGTGGGATGCCATCCCAATGTCCTGCCCGTGAAGATAGATGGGGCAACGAAGGAGGAATATGCGTGGGGACTACGCGTGGCATTTATCAGTTTCGGACTCGGAGCGGCAGCGATGCAACCGCTTGAACAGAAATTCAGTGGACTCATTCGCGCAAATACTTCAGGGGCATCACAAGTCTCTCAGACGCTTATCCTCGAAGCGATGCAGGCACCCGATTATGTCGAAGAAAAACAACGAAACTATGAAATTCTCAAAGCACGGGCGTTAAAAGTGGAAGGGGTGGCATCCGATCCGAAGTATGCCAAACTTTGGGAGGTCTATCCGAGCCATGCCGGTTATTTCACGTGTCTGAACCTCAAATCCGGGAAGGCAGAAGTAGTTCGACAACGCCTCCTTGAGGAACACGGCATCGGCACGATCTCACTCGGTGAAACCGAGTTACGGGTGGCTTATTCATGTCTTGAGGGATCGGATATCGAGACGGTTTTCAGGACAATCGCAGAGGTTATTGAGGACGTATAACAGCACATAGCTTGGATTGGCGCAGGGGCACCCCTTGTGGGTGCCCGCACATTCATTGTGAGAACTTGAATCTATCGCCGTTCACTTTTCAAAGTAGCCCACGTGGTGGCAAGTTTGTCTTCGGGTTCAACGGAAAGCGTACCGATGGTGTATCGGAAAAAGATGTCGTCTTCACCGTCGTTGGGACCGCACCATACCCAATTCGCCTCACACTCGGGGTCTTTGAGAACCTGTTCCATGATTGCAGCACCAAATCCCCAGATGCCACCGCCAAACTTTTCATAGATTTCGAGTTCGTCTTCCCAATCGCTATCGTCGAAATCGACCTTTTCCCAGCCATCTTTCCGATCTGCGAGAAGTTTGCCGGTATCACACCGCCACCCGTCTTCACCCGTTCCAATGTAGTCGGGTTTAGCATCGAGGATAATATCGGCAAGAAAACCACCTCTACCGGCGGCACCGGGTTCAGCATCGTGGACATAGACAGCGATCTGCGCGAAGCCATTGTCCAGTTTAAACTCACTGACCGTGGGGACTTGCCAGTTCCCGCTTGCAGCGACCTCTTCACCGTTAATAAATGCAACCCACGTATTATCACCACTGATCCGCAATGTGCCTTTTTTCGGCACAGCATCTGCGGTTTGTATCAGAAGCATACCGCTCAGAAAGAGAGCGAGTGCTAAAGAGAACATCGATCGTTTTTTCATAAAAATCTCCTTTTTAAATTTACTTTTGCGGTTCGTTTATGTTTCCTGTGGGAAACCACAATCCACTAATTTGAATCATTTGATGCCGCTTTAGAAAGTGCCAACCGTCCGGCGAGATCCGTGACGAACTGATACGCGACGCGCCCTGAGCGTCCACTTGAGGACGCCTCCCATTCCAACGCAGCCCGGTGCAACGCTTCCGTCGGAACGGATAACCCCTGTTTCTGCGCGTAATGCGAGACAATCTGCAAATAGGTATCCTGTGAAATTCTGTGAAAAGCGAGGCGTAACCCAAAACGGTCACTCAGCGAGACCTTTTCCTCTGTCGCTTCACGCGGATACAACTCATCTTCGTCATTCTGGGGGTATCGGTTCTCTTGGACCTGTCGTGGCATCAAGTGCCGACGGTTCGAGGTGGCATAGATCAAGACGTTGTCTGGGCAAGCAGAGATTCCACCCTCTAACATCGCTTTCAACTCGCGATACTCAGGTTCATCTTCGCTAAAGGCGAGATCATCACAGAACAGGATATACCGTTCGGGACGTTCCCATAGCACCTCGGCAATTTCTTGGAGATGAACGAGTCCCTCCTTGCTGACACCGATTAACCGAAGTCCGTCGTCAGCATAGCGTGCCAGCATTCCCTTGACGAGCGAAGATTTACCCGTGCCGCGGTCCCCCCATAACAGGACGTGGTTGGCAGGCAGACCCTGTAGAAACTGACGTGTGTTTCTATCGAGTTCCTGCTCCTGCCGTTCTATCCCAATCAAATCCGACAGCCCCACAAGGCTTGGATGTTTAACGGGAATTAAATGCCCCGATTCATTCTGTGATCGCCACCGGAAAGCGATATACTTGTCAAGTTGGGCATCAAGCCCTGCACTTGAGGGGTGAACCGGGAATCCTCCCAAGTGGGTCAACAAGCTATCTGCTTTCTCCAGCAGTTGTATAAAAAGTTCTTCCTGAGTTCGTGTTTTTCCAGACATTATTTAAGGTGTATACTTACCTCCGCTGCTACTGTTTGGTTGTCTCCTTTATACTATTGTAATCTCCTCACCGATTCTAAACTCAGCAACCTGGACACATCTTCAAGTATCGCATAAACGTCGTAACTTTCAAAAGCCGTTCGTGGCGTGACACCCGAAAGCACAGCAACAAACGCAATTTCAGCACGTCGCGCAGTTTCAGCATCCGTCACACTATCCCCGACGTAGAGACAGTTTTCGGGAATACTCCCTGTTTGTGCAACCGCCGATAGTAATCCTTCGGGATCCGGCTTATACGGTGCGTCCCTACCCCCAACGATGACTTCAAACGCCTCCAGTAGATTTTCTTTCTCAAGAATCAGTTGGATGTAGCGACGCAATTTCTGAGAAACGATAGCGAGGTGGATACCGAGCCCCTGCAATGCCTTCACCGTCTGTGGCACCTCTGCGTAAAACTCCGCCAATGCAACCATGGTCTCATCCGCGCGTTGGAGAAACAGATGGGTAAATTCATCAACACGCTTGACGTATGCGTCTCCTGCTAACCTTGTCAGTATATCCGGTAGCGACAAACCGATTGCCCGACGCACAGCGGCATCGGAAGCAATTGGCAAACCCATTTTTTCAAACGCGTAATTGACACCGTCAATTGTGCCTCGCGCCGAGTCTACCAATGTATAGTCAAAATCGAAGATAATAGTTTGGATTGGCATCTTCAATTGGCTCAAAATTCAAGTTCGGATATTCTGATCGTCATCAATACGGATGTCCACCAGTAACTGTGTAGCGATAAAAAATCAAGACGCAAGCGAATAGTTCCCCTATAGGCTTATAGTTGCTTAGAGACTTGCTCTGCCAACCGAATCAGGGCAGGCGACATGTCCGATTTCCCAAGTGCTGCCTCAATTAGGACAAAATGTTGCGTCTCAGCCAGTGCAGCGTTCATAGCGGTGTCAAATTCGCCTTCGGTACGGACAGCAAACGCACGCCCTGTGCCGAACAGTTCTGGTACCCGAGTATAGTCCCAATTCTCTATATCGTTAAAGGACCCTTCAATGAACGGGCGAACGGTGCCATATCCCTGGTTGTTTAAGATCAAAACGATAGGATTGAGCCCATAGCGGATAGTCGTCGACAACTCGGTGCCAGTCATTTGGAATGCCCCATCCCCTACAACAACAAGTGGACGGGACGTGGGTTTACCCAGTTGTGCTCCAATTGCGGCAGGGATTGCAAATCCCATTGAGGTATAGTAGGCAAGGCTAATAAACTCGGTGCGTTCAGGGAGCCGCAAGTCCGCAGCAGCCCAGAGACTGTCACCAACATCCGGGATAATCGTCATGTTCTCGCGTAGAAGTAGATTCAGTTGTTGGAACAGGCGATGCATTGTAAGCGGCTGGTCAGGTGCTATCTTAAAAGGTTCTGGTACTTCCATGATCCATTCCAAGTCTATGTCCCCGCGTTCCTGAAGTTTTGGAGAACGTAATCCATCGATAAAATCTCCAAATGTGATATCTTCATAAGTGGAGTAGCCGACGGCAATTCTATCCGAGGTTGCGTATAAACAGCGACTTCGCTCAAGTTTTGCCGTGTAAATGCCAAGATTGACATCCGTCATGAAGGCCCCAAGAATAATAACGCAATCGGAAGTTTCAACAAGCATGGAGACTTCATCTCTACTCATCCCGCCGCCATAGATACCCAAGTAAAGCGGATGTGCTTCTGGCATTACTGATTTGCCCAACAGTGTTGTCACCACGGGGATCTGTTTTTCTTCGGTAAGCCGCAGTAATTTGTTTTGGTAGCCGAATCTGTGGAGGTCCGCCCCCGCTAAAATGATGGGATTCTCACTCTGATTTATGAACCCAATTGCATTCGCTAATGCGGCATTCAACGTTTCCGGGGCACTGCGGTGCCCGACCGTTGAGGGACGTTGGTAGACCTGCCCCTGTATACTGACCATATCCCGTGGCAGTTCAATGTAACCTGGACGTTTCTGCCGATAGACTGCATCCAACACTCTGTCTATCTCGTTAAAGGCGGTAAAAGGTTCGTCGAGGAGTGCTGATGCAACGGTGATCTCGTCATAGATACGTTGTTGTGTATAAAAATCTCTACCTTTATGGTGTAAGAGTGCCCCCTCACGGCGCTCTTTTATTCCTGGGCTCCCGCTAATCACAACGAGAGGTGACTTTTCAGCGTATGCAGCGGTGACAGCGTTAATCATGGATAATCCACCAACACCGTACGTCACACAGGTAGCCCCCATGCCCTTTATGCGAGCATATGCATCTGCCGCAAATCCTGCCGTATCTTCTCGTGTCGTGCCGATGTGTTGAATCGGACCCTTCTCAATCAGATCGAAGAACTGCACTACATAATCACCCGGGATGCCGAAGATGTGGTCAACCCCGTAATCTTGCAGTTTCTTCAGAAGATATTCACCGATAGTAGATTGCCCATTTTGCATTGAATATTCTCCGCCAGAGCAGCGCTGCATGTTCATCCCAAAGTACCAGCATTGTGATATATGACGATGTGAGTGCTTTGTAAGTTCAGATACACCATTAATAATTAATTTTCAAAACTTAAGTTCGGATAGACCAACTTCCATTGCCGTTTCTTGGATCTGTCGCCAGGTCTCGTCATCAATAGGGATGCCTTCGCGCTGACGGCGTTCTGTTTGGCGTGCCTCGATTTCTCCCGGAGCCAGGATTTCATCGAATCCCGGTGCGGTGGGAGAGGCTTTCACGTGGGCGACGAGTCCGTCAACGTGCTCATAAAAGTCATCAAGTGCCGTAAAATTAGCAATATCCAACACAATCATCAGGACACCGTTCTGGAGACGGGTGTTTCCGGATCCACTACAACCGGCACCCGACAACGCACCCCCTAAAATGTCAATCATCAGACCGAGGGCGTATCCCTTGTGCCCAGCAATTCCACCGAGCGGCAACAGCGCGCCCTGCGGAGATTCCATCAAGTCTCGCGGATCTTGTGTCGGTTCGCCTTCGCTGTTAATCAGCCAACCGAGCGGGACGGGCTCCCCACGATTAAACGCCACGCGAATCTTGCCTTGCGCAACGACGCTACTTGTGATGTCAAGCAGAATCGGATGTCCATTGCGGGTCGGTGTAGCAATCGCGAGCGGATTCGTTGCCAGCCGTCCATCGCTGCCACCGAACGGAGCAACGTAGAGCGCAGTTCCACCCGCGTTCACCATCGTGATGCCTACCATACCGGCTTCTGCCGCCATCAGTGGATAACTCCCGATACGTCCGATGTGATTACAGTTGTAGACGCTGATTGCACTGATTGTGCTTGACTTCGCCTTCTCAATCGCGAGGGACATGGCTTTCTGTGCGATGACGTGTCCAAAGCCCCAATTGCCGTTGAGGAGTGCGTGCGAGGTCGACTCACGTTCAGTGTGCATCGGTGCTCCCGGCTGAATCAGCCCAGAATCGATGAGTCCAATATACTGTGGAATTCGGATAACCCCGTGGGAATCATGCCCTGCAAGATTTGAAGCAACGAGCAGTTCCCCGATAATCTCTGCTTCATCGCTTGGGACACCTCCGGCTTCAAAAATGTCAGTTGTGATTTTCTGTAGTTGGTTCTGCGTGAAATTTGGCACGCGCTTACCTCTGCTTTCAACTATGCTGCGTCAAACAGCGATGGGAAGTGACGGTATGGGTCGCCAGGTTCACGGAAGAGAATCTTCTGACGTTCTGTGAGTTCTATACCTTCCGGTGGGATCATGCGCTGGGATTTCCACGCAATGTGTGAAACACAATACTTGTACAACAGAGATCTGCGTTGATGCTTGCCGTTCCATGCGGCTGTGCCGTGTGTCAGTGCTTCAGTAAACAGGATCGCTGAACCTGCTGGTACCTTTGGGATGATGACACACGGTGCATCTTCGGGGGCATCATCTATCTGTCGTGGCAGTTTAAAATTGCTTTTATGGCTGCCCGGAACACAGCAGAATCCACCATGCTCTGGTCCGGCATCGGTGAGGTTCCACGTCACCACAACGAACCCGTTATGGATTTCGTTATCTCGGAAGGAGTAGTATTCCCCTGGATTTGCTCTTGCTGTTGGAGAGGTCGCACCATAATCTGCGTGCAGTCGTCCGCGTGGCATCCCTTCCTGCATGTACATCCCGTAAATTCGGTCAAGCCGAAAGCAATCACCCAGGCGGAATTGAAGTATCGGCATAATCTTGGAATGGTCGAGTAAATCGCAAAACGGTTTTCCCCACTGCAGAAAACCTGGACCCTCTGGGGCACTTCCAAACCTTTGGACCTTTCCCGGTGTAGGAAGTTGTTGCTTGTCAATACATTGATTGAGTGCCGCAACCTCTTCTGGGGTCAGGACATTCTCAACGACGAGGTAACCTTGCACGTCAAAGAGGTATTGTTGTAACTGTAAATCACTCATAAGCTTACGCTCCTGCTATCCATTATGCTTCACGCTTAACTGTGGCATTGCTTTGATAAGAGTTGATAATCAATTTATCACATTCGGTGCAACTGTGTCAAATAAATTTCAATTTTGTAATGTGTGGATGCCCGATAGGGTGCAGTGTAAATACGGACATGCCCATTTCCGTGCAAGTTATCTGTTCTGAGGCTGGATACAGCGGTATACTCAGCATTTCAAGTGCTGGCATATAAATTGCTAAAGTCACGACAAGCGTCTATTGCGCCAAAAGGAGGTTCTCCACAGATGAAAAAGAGAACGTTTTTTATTTTCGTGCTATTCCTGATTCCTTACATAAGGATGAAGTCAATTCCGTTGCGTTTTCTCCAGATGGTCACACTCTCGCCAGTGGCGATGGAGGCGGGACGATTCTTTTATGGAAAACTCGATCTGAAGAACCAGAAGATGTCAACAGTGATGGAAGTGTGAATATTGATGATCTAACGTTTGTTGTGAAGCATTTCGGTTATGTCGGAGAAGGAAATGCAGCCGATGTTAATCGTGATGGAGTCGTCAACGTCCTTGACCTTGTCGCAATCGCGAAGGCAATGGAGCGAAACCCTTTGCTACAATAGAGCTGGATTTTGACCTTGATGCAAGCCAGAATCTATTGTAAACTCTGTATTATTGTATGTATTAACACTACAGAGATAACGAAGGAGGCAGCCTATGGAAAAACGAATCCTCGGACGGACAGGACTTGAAGTGAGTGTTTTAGGAATGGGCGGACTCTTTGTCTCATCAGCTGGCGGTAGAAATCGCGCTGACGGGCGTAACGCTATCCGTCGAGCCTTGGAACTTGGTGTCAACTATGTTGATACCGCACCGAGTTACGGTAACAGTGAAGAGGTCGTCGGAGAGGCTTTGGATGGCGTGCTGCAACCCCACTATCTTTCCACGAAAATCGGTGGTAGACCGCAACCCTTTGATCCCAAGAATAAACACCTCTTGCGTCAGTCGGTGGAAGAGAGTCTACGTCTGCTAAAAAGGGATACGATCGATATTTTGATGGTGCATGAACCCGATCGTCCCGGACAATACGATTGGTGGACAAGCCACGAGACATTTGATGGACCCGTCTGTGAGGTGTTAGCCGAGCTCAAAGAGGAGGGAATTGTCCGTTTCACGGGATTAGGTGGCACAACCGCACATCAACTCCCCGCAATTATGGCAACAGGGGTCTACGATGTCGTGCTGGCAGCGCAAAACTACAGTCTGCTCTGGCGTGAGGCGGCAATCTCAATTTTTCCAGAAGCGGAACGACAGAATATGGGGATTGTCATCGGTGCTCCGTTGCAACAGGGCGCATTGTCACGCCGTCACGCCGAAATAGAAACGGGGGCATGGTGGCTGAGCCGTCCGCGTCAGGAGCAGTTCAAAGCACTCTACCGGTTTTTGGATGAAGTCGGACTCTCGCTTCCAGAGGCAGGTATCCGCATGGTTATATCCAATCCCGCTATTTCTACGGTGTTGGTGGGGGCGAGATCTGTGGAAGAGGTTGAACAGAATGTGCGTGCCGTTGAAGCCGGTCCGTTGCCTTCGGCGGTATTAGAACGACTTCAGGAGATCGCGGGTATGGTGCCGTTCCGACCCTTTGAGGAGCCCCATAGTTTGGCGTTTGGTAGGGAATGGAGCGGTCCAGGGTACGCACGGTGAGAGAAAAGAGAGAGGCGCGCTCGGAAAGCGCGCCTCCAAAAAAACAAGCAGTTATGAGATATTATTCGTTGATGTAATCTGAACGCAACTCAAATGTATGCAGCACCCAGCTGCCCGCTTGATTGTCAAGTTCAGCCTCAATCGCCATTATCTCTTCCAATGCCTCATAAGCATCAATATCCTCTTGACTCGCAAATTCCAATTCGACGAGCCGGTGCGGGGATTCACCATAATAGTTGTCGTAAGAGGCCGTCGCTTTCAACTGAGGTGGGGCGACGAGTGCTTGAGAAACGGACGCAACCCATTCCAAGTACGCTTGTTTCCCGCCCAGCGGGTAGTCAACAAGAATAACACCTTTAATCGGCAAATCGCCTTCCACGTCCTTCGAGTAGTCAGAACGTTGGATAAATGTGTGGGCGGTTGATACGCTTGAGTGATTCGGAATATCTTCGAGAATCGCAGCGATCTCTGGACGGTTCAGATAGGTCGCCATATCGAGGAAACTGTTGAATTCCCATTCGACGAGCCGGTTAGGACTCATTTCCGGGTCCTCGTTGTCGTAAGATCTTATCCGGATGACCTCTTCGGGAGCTTGCAGGGCTGGGGCAACGGATGTGACCCATGCAATATAGGCATCTTTCCCACCCTCCGGATAATCAATCAACAAAATAAACTTCACTGGAGTCGCTTCCATATCGGTCATCGTCTCATCCATGGAGGTATCTGCTGGCACGCCATCCACCACCATTTTTTGTGCCTTCTCACAGCCTACTAAAGCGACAAGCGCTATAAGGATTATCAAAGAGAGATTTGTTAATTTCGGGTTCATTGTTTAGTCTCCTTCCTTAAAAAAATTGATACATAAAACGTAAAGATTTTTCAAAACTAATACATCATCCTTTCAAGTCTAACACACCATCCTATAGAACTGGGACATTTGCAAGTTCTATACGGATGGACCCTACTTTACAATGACGAGTCGTCGTGTCTGCTGAAAGGAGAGGGTTGTCAACTGGTAGAAATAGATACCACTCGCAACGCGTTCTCCAAGGGCATTCCGTCCATCCCAATACGCCGCACGCCCCTGACTGTTATAGAAGCCTGCGGATTGAAAACCGAGCGAAAGTGTGCGAATCAACCTACCTGTTGTATCATAAATAGATATCGATACAAGATTGTCTTCGGAGAGTTGATATGGAATCCACGTCTCCGGGTTAAACGGATTCGGGTAGTTCTGTAAGAGGAGGTTCTGGGTCGGTTGACCGATGCCATCAAGATTGACAGACAAGACCGCATTTGCCAAGTCCTCGGGTGTCACTTTGAAGCTGAGGGGTTGTAACTCAGCATTTCCATTTGGACCGATGAGACGCAATTCAATCACGTCACCGACTTGGACGACGCTCCGTCGCGTCAGATCGGCAGTTGCCACGGCGAAATAACTCCCTTGCACTGGGGTAGTTATGATACTCTCTGTTCTCAAGTTCCGAACGATGACGTTGTACCCGTCAAACGCGGGTTTACCTTTCAAGTGGCCATCAACAACGAACGCCCACGCTGCTTGCGGCATCTGTGTGGCTGTGGCGGGTGCTGCTGCGGCAGCCTCGGTTGGATCTGTCCACGGTGCGCCGACGAAGGCAAAGTTGCGAGTTTCTGGGACATTGACGATATAGCCTTGTCCACCTTCAATTGGAAAACCGTCATCGGGGGCGCTTGGTGTCCACGCGATAAAACGCTGATTAGGGGCATCGAACGCTATGATCGTTGTTGCCCCTGTCAGTGCAACAAGGTTCTTAGCCGTCATAGGGGTTGGGGATGCCAATGGCACAGAAAGCATGTTTAACCCTTTAGACAGCGTGACAGTGTAAGCGTTACGAAAACGGTCGTGCGCTGCCTTGGTGTCGAGCCTGGCGATGAACCCGTGTCTGCGTCCATCGGGTGAGTCATAGTGTCCGACGACAGAACCATCCTGATTGATATTCCAACCCTCTGTGCTGACACTACCCGGAAACTTCAACTCATGGAGTCCATACCGGTATGAGCCGACATAGGAGCGCGGGAGGTCCCCCACAGCTTTGGCTCGAGCAACCACAAACACACCGCTTCCCTCGGAATCGTTAATACCGTGGAGAAAAAAGTATTCCAGACTCGATGGTTCCAAATAGTCCAGAATTATAAACCTGCCAGTCGAGGGAAGTGCGTATGCATGATAGAGACCTTCAGCATCTACGTAGCTGCCTACGATAGAACCTGCTGCATTCACAAAATCGGCATAAGTCGCTGTTGCCCCAGGTACCTCAACGATGGTGTCTCCTGAGAAGCCGCGACGCACACCAGACGCATCTATAAAACTCCCCGTCAGTTTCCCTGTCGAATCGCTGTAACCGTATATTTCTGTTTCGACGGCACCCGGAAAATCATAGTGCCGCAACTCACCATCTTCTAAGATAACACCATGGTAAAGACCCTCACTATCTTCGTAGTGTCCCGCGGCTAACCCATTATTGCCAAACGCATAGAAGTAAGTGTTCTGTGAACCGGGGAAGTCATACGTCGTAAAAACACCGTCTATGAGTGTAAATCCGACGATCTTTTTACCATCAGCACTCTTGGTGTTTCCGGCGTACCCCTCAAAGTCGCTACTCGCCGTCAACTCTAAAAACTCTACACCTAGCACATCAATACTCTCATAAATGTAGTTGAATTCGGGTGGTGGGGGATACGCTATATCTCTAAATTTTGCAGCAGTTTCCGCGGTGGGTCTGGCGATAAACCCATGTCTACGTCCATCGGGTGAGTCATAGTGTCCGACGACAGAACCGTCCTGATTGATATTCCAGCCCTCCGTGCTAACGCTGCCCGGAAACTCTAATTCAGATACGCCCTGCTGGGATGTGCCGACATAGGAGCGCGGGATGTCCCCCACGGCTTTGGCTCGAGTGACGATAATTCTTGTATCCGTGATGCCGTGCACAAAAGAGTATTCCAGATTAGAGGGTTCCAGATAGTTGTGAAATACAAACGTGCCATTTGGGGTACGCAGATAAGGATAATATAGACCTTCAGCATCTATGTAACTTCCTGTGACAGCACCTGCCCCAGTCACAAAATCGGCATAAGTCGCTGTTGCCCCGGGTACCTCAACGGTGATGTCTCCTGAGAAGCCGCGGCGAACACCAGACGCATCTATAAAATTACCCGTCAATACCTCCCTCGAATCACTGTAACCGTATATCTCCGTTTCGACAGCACCGGGGAAGTTGTATTCCCGAAGTTCGCCATCCTCTAAGATGACCCCGTGGAGGAGACCCTCGCTGTCCTCGTAGTATCCTGCGGCTAACCCATTATTGCCAAACGCATAAAAGTAGGTGTTCTGTGAACCGGGGAAGTCATACGTCGTAAAAACGCCATCAATAAGTGTAAAGGCGACCATTTTTTCACCATCCGCACTCCGCGTGTAGCCAGCATAACCCTCAAAGTCGCTGCTAGCCGTCACTGCTAAAAAATCTACATCGGGAACATCAATGCTCTCATAAGTAAAATTGAATTCAGGTGGTGAGGGAGTTGGTTCATTATCGGTTTGTGCATCGGTGTTGCTTGGGAAAAAGGAATTGAAGTATACGAACAACGTAAGCATGAAAAACAAAAAACTAATTTTAGTCTGATTATGCATAGTCTGGTTGTCCCCTAAAAAAGAATCTTAGTTAAGGTGTCTCCTGAAAGATTAAGTTGTGTTTACATTTAGGTGTCCTAAAAATCAGATAAACCTAAATTGCCACTGGGCAAAAACTTATGAGCATGAAAATTTATCAATAAGAGATTTATAAATAGTTATAGTGAAGATGATTAATTATACACAAATTTGATGCCTAAATCAAATTATAGTTTGTGTATGGTTTCAGGATGCGGGAAATCGCCAGGATGTTCAAGCGTTTGATTGTGATTTCCAAATCGGCTCTGGCGTTTGTGCACGAAAATTCACTGTTCGAGCAAGAACAAAAAGGAGATCCGAAAGCCTGTTCAAACTCCGGATTATCTCCGGGTTGACTTCTTCTTCGCCTGCCAGACGCACGGCACACCGTTCACTTCGCCGGCACACCACGCGCGCGATGTGTAAAGTAGCACCGGCGGTGCAACCGCCCGGCAGAATAAAATTCGTCAGTGGTGGAAGTTCCGCAGAGAGTGTATCTATTGCGGTCTCCATCTCTGTGGTGAAACCTGCCGGTATGCGGAACTCGGTGGCTTTCGTATGTGTTGCTGGCGTTGCTAAATCTGCACCGACATCGAAGAGGTGATTCTGGACCCGCGCCATGAGTTCAGAAAGATCAACGTCCTCAACCAACGTCTGCGCATAACCGATGTAGGCGTTCAGTTCGTCAACGGTGCCGATTGCCTCAATGCGCGGTTCATCTTTCCCTAACCGCGTTCCACCGTAAAGCGCCGTCTCTCCAGAATCGCCAAATTTAGTATAGATTTTCATATTCATTCATTATATACTTTGTCGAAAAAGGAGTCAAGTAAACATGGATAGCTTAGGAAAAATCATAAAAGTTGATGTCGTCGATCTACGCGTCCCTACATCGGATACACTCCTCGGTTCCGATCCCTTTCATAAAAAACCGAATTATTCCGCAGTCCTAACGACACTCGAAACAAACACAGGACACCACGGCATATCCGTAGCGTTCACCGCTGGTGCCGGAAATGATTGGATCGCCTACGGGGTTAAAGACCTCGCGCAACTCGTCGTCGGGATGGAAATGGCTACTTTCGTTGACGATCCGGGCGCGTTCCACAAACTTCTCGTTGACCATCACCAGTTGCGTTGGCTTGCTGACGGTGTTAACCGGATGGCGATCGGGAGCATCGTTAACGCGATGTGGGATGCGTGGGCAAAACTGGTGGATAAACCGCTCTGGAAACTCCTCGTCGATTTACCGCCAGAAAAGATTGTGCAGTCTATCGATTGGCGATATCTGCGCGACGCATTGACCCCTGACGAAGCAGCGGCGATTCTCAACACACACGCGGACAGTCGCGAAACCCGGGAGCAGACGCTCCGTCAACAGGGACCCAAGGCTTACTCCACTGCCGGATGGCTCGGTCTCACGGATGAACAAATTATCGAAACCGTGAATCAGGTGAAAGCCGACGGACTCGACTGCTTCAAAATGAAGATCGGACAGGATCTGGATTTTGACAAGAAACGGCTCGCTTTCATCCGGGAGGCAATCGGTCCAGCGGCGCGTTTGATGCTGGACGCAAACCAGATATGGGGGGTCGATGAAGCCATCGCCTATATGGAGGCGTTAGCACAATTTAAACCGACATGGATTGAGGAACCAACAGCGCGAGACGATGTCCTCGGCTTCGTGAAAATCGCACGTGCCTTAGAGAAATACGGTATCGGTGTCGCTACAGGGGAGCAGGTGCCATCGCCTGTCATCTTCAAACAGTTAATCACGAGTGGAGCGATTCAGTACTGCCAGATTGACGCGACGCGGCTCGGAGGGGTCAACGATGTCCTCGGGGTCATCTTAATGGCAGCAAAATACGATATTCCAGTCTGTCCTCACGGGGGTGGTATTGGGTTGTGTAACATGATTCAACATTACGCCTTATGGGATCAAATTTGTGTCGCCGCGCATTCGGAAACACAGGTCGTTGAATACCTCAACTTCCTACAAGAGGACGTTTTCCTGCATCCGATTCAGGTGCGCAATGGTGCCTATGTTACGCCGACAGTCCCCGGTTGGGGGCTTGAGATGTATCCAGAGTTTGTTGAGAAGCACATCTATCCGACGGGTTCCGTCTGGCAAGGCAGAGAGGCATCTGGAGGAATAACCTTTTTGGCGTAGGTGCCTTGGCTTAAATAGAAATGCGCGGTGAACAACCGCGCAGGTAAGAAGATAGAAGACTGAGGTGGATTAAATCCGTTAAGATTTCGCACCCTCTGCCCGTTCTTTAAATGCCGCCGCGCTGGCTGTAATCCACGCGCCAACACCTGTCATTAAAAATCGCACGCCTGCCTTTACGTATTTTTCAACAGTCGCATCAGTCGTCAAGGTCCCGGCAACCCGTCCCGCCTCTTGGATACGAGCCAGTGCGGAATCAATCGTTCCCTGAACATCTGGGTGAGTGAGGTTTCCAATATGACCCATAGAAGTCGCTAAATCTGACGGTGCAACGAAAAATACGTCGATATGGTCGACGGTGAGAATGTCGTCCAGATTGTTAACCGCTGCAATGTCTTCGATCAACACGATGACAAGCGTTTGAGAGTTGGCTACGTCAAAATAGTTGTCCACACCATAGCCTTGGCGACTGGTATACATTCCACGGTGTCCGATCGGTGCGAACTTCGTTCCCTCTACAACGTTTTGTGCCTCTGCTTTCGTGTTGACATGCGGGACGCAGATGCCCATTGACCCACAATCCAATGTGCGGTAGATAAGTCCTTGGTCATTGCGATTGACCCGTGTGATAGAGGTCATACCCCAGAGATCGCAGGCACGCGTTAGGTCCCCGAGTTGTGCTGCGTCAACGCTCCCGTGTTCGCCTTCCAGCCATACACCGTCGTATCCGTTCGGACCGAAGGTGTCTATATCGTCGGCGCTCGTCAATCCTGAGATAACGAACGCAAGATCCCCGTTTGCCAATTTCTGTTTAACCCGATTTGATCTTATTTCCATAGATTTCTCCCAAAAGTCCCAAAAGGTTGTTATTTTAGAACTAAAGCGTATCAGGAATTTTGGAAGTTGTCTATAAAAAAGTGAAGTGTGCACTTCAAAAAACGGAAATAAACGCCGCAATCTCGGCAGTATACCTCTCAAAATCACGATCTGCGAGAGATTTTAGGTTGTTCAACTGCGTAAGGCTATCCAACTCCCAGAAATCAATTTCTGGATTGATTCGCAGGTAGTTCTCCTTCAACAACAATTTTGCTGTCCTCGCGGATGCCTGAGATTGCAAGGTCATCACATAAGATGTCAACTTTGCGCCACCCCATCCCGTGATAAATCCCCAGCCACGTCTGTTGTGATACATATTCACCGAATGCCCGGTGCCAACGGACAGCATCCGAATCTCTTGTGTTTCCTTCCCAAACACCGAGAGTGCTTCTGTGAAAGCGACCGTGGACGGATTGTTTGCCCAGAGTCCACCGTCCGCTAACAGGAAATTGTCAACGGATTTTGGTGCAAAAAACGTAGGCGCGGCACAGGAAGCGAGAATCGCATCTCTTAGACTCACGGCTTTATCTGTAGAAGCACTCTCCGAATCGCGATTGCTATAATTCGATCTAAAGATATGGACCTCACTTTTAGCAATCTCCGAACTCGTTATCATCAAAGGCGTTTCTATTTCACTAAGAGACGTCGCAGGGAGGTGCTTGGCGATAATCTGTGCCAGTTTTTGATCGGGATATTTACTGAGGAACAACGGGATACGGTACCATCGTCTTCGGAAGATATAAGGGGTCTCCGTCTCAAAAAGTTCGACGATCTCTTGCATAGGGATGTCGGAGACAGCGGCACCAGCAATGATTGCCCCTGTGCTTGTCCCAGCGATGAGGTCGAAACAGGTTCTGATAGGTGTTCCAAGAGCCTGTTCAATCTTGGCAAGGAGTTGGGCGGTGTATATGCCGCGAGTGCCACCGCCATCTAATGCAAGGATGTGAAAGGTGTCCTTGTTGTTCATTGAGTGTTCTCTTTGAGGAACGAGCAATAAATTGCCCTACTACAAACCACACTCATGTTTATGCCTCATCTTCGTCTTCCGGGGGTTCCCAGTCTGCGGCATTGAGTGCTTTGAGGCGTGGTCCGAAGACCTTGTCAAATAGTTCCAATTTTGATCCAAGCCACTCATGCTGGTTGGGCCAATCGGTTTCGTCTGTCAGATCGATATCCGTCCTCCGTAAGAATATCCGGCTACCTTCGTATCCAAGAGATTCATGCCATTCAAGGGGTTCAGCGAATTCTCGCTCAATTTCTTTTCGTTGTTCCTTTAGCGGGTAGAAGTATTTCATCTCGCTTTGCCATTCTATGCAGAGTCTAATACCAATCTCCTTCTTTTCGTTAATCAGATAGGCATCTATGTAGAATTCGCTCCCATAGTGCTCTGTGTCGAAATTTAGGAGACTCCACGTGCCTGATTGCGGACCTTTAAGAGGCTTACCTATCTGAGTCATGTAATCGCTCCATTCTCTCCAAAACCTCCCCACCCACAGTGGAGTTTCAGAGGGTGCCTTGGATGCTGCCCTTTGTGTGTCCCGAATTATCGGACGTCTCCAATCCTTCGGCTTGGAGACGATCTCAAATTGTGGTGCACAAGCTGAGTTTTCAATCTGCCATACCTTAATCTCTACTCCAAAGTACTGGAAATTTGCGCTTGGCGTTTCATTTAATCGATCAAGCGCGGCGCGGTGTTCCTCCCGGAATTTTTTCGCGATCCAGATAACTGCGTCAACATCCAATCCAACTGCATACGTTAGGATTTGACCGAAGTGACTGTGGTCAGTCTCCTCCAACTGGTTCTCAATCAGGACTCGCGAGCCATCCACTGCGTTTCTGCACAGCATATCGGCTCGAAAGTTCCCAACATTTAACTCTTGATCCTCAAGTTCAAGAGTCATACCGAGTGTCTCCCCGAGGGAAAGATAGATTTTCTGCCTGTGCCAGCCACAGTGTGAAATCTGTAGCCTCGTTGGGCCAAATATCACGGAGTTCAACGGGTTCAAGACGGGAAAGTTCTTTAGACATAAAGTGTTCTGTCTCCTTTATCAATTTTTGTCTCTTTGCATTAGATTTGTATTAACCTACCACATCTCTCTACCAAAATCAACTGAATTTTCGCACTTGACACAATCCCACAATTTCTGTAAAATGATATTCAAAACAGCAGGACAGGGAGAACCCATGAATCGTAGAAATTTCTTAATTCACGGAAGCACCGCGTTGGCGGGACTTTTCGTTGCGCACAGTCCCCTGTGTGTGTATGCGAACCATCACCAAGGTCAGCAATTACCACCATTACCTTACGCCTACGATGCGCTTGAACCTCATATTGACAAACGCACAATGGAAATCCATCACGGAAAACACCACCAAGGCTACGTCAATAAACTCAATGCAGCAATCGCGCGCAGCCATGACCTACAGCACATGTCGCTTGAAGGCATGCTCCGAAATATTGAAAGGGTGCCGAAGCATATCCGACAAGCCATTATCAACAGCGGCGGTGGGCATGCTAACCATACGCTTTTCTGGAACATCATGACTCCTGGCGGCAGTGAACCGACAGGCAAAGTTGCGGAAGCCATTCAATCCACTTTCAGTTCCTTCGATGCCGGCAGCGAAATGTTCGTCAAAGCCGCGAAAACGCATTTCGGATCCGGATGGGCGTGGCTTGTTGTCGATGAAAACAAGAAGCTGCAGATTTACGCCACATCGAATCAGGATAGTCCCCTGATGAAGGGACACACGCCGATCCTCGGCCTCGATGTCTGGGAACATGCCTACTATCTCAATTATCAGAATCGACGTGCCGATTACATTGACGCGTGGGGCAAAATCGTCAATTGGGAACAGGTCAACACCAACTATCTCGCAGCAATAAAGGCTTAAACTGAGTTACAAGCCGCGCCGAACGAGAAAGAATAAGGAGCAACTATGGAGCGTAGAGATTTTTTGCGACAGAGCGGTTTAACGCTTACCGGATTACTGCTCAGCCCATGGGTGGTCTACGCCTTCCCAAACCGTGAAGGTGAAGTGCTTATCCCATTCACCGATCAGCCACCCGAACCGCCTTCAAAACGCGGTTTACTGGATTGGAACGAACTCGATTCCTTTATCACACCGAACGCTGAATTCTTCAACGTTTCACACTACGGCAAACCTGAAGTAGACCTCGCGACGTGGAAACTGGAAGTGGGCGGCTTGATCGAAAATCCGTTGATGCTCACGATTGAGGACATCAAAGCACGTCCCCGACAGGAGGTGACCTTTACGCTGGAATGTTCTGGTAATCATGGGTTTCCAACGTTCACTGGCGGGATAGGCAACGCAAAATGGGCAGGGACACCGCTCGCACCGATCCTCAAGGAAGCCGGTATCCGAGAAAACGGCATTGAGGTCATCTTCTTCGGTCACGATGTCGGCGAAGAGGAACGACGCGATGTAAAGATGCGCCAGAATTTCGCACGGAGCATGTCCCTCGAAGACGCGCTACAGGACACAAATCTCCTTTGCTATGAAATGAACGGTGAACCGTTGCCCCAACCAAACGGTGCCCCGCTTCGCTTGATAGCACCCGGTTGGTACGGCATTGCGTGCGTCAAATGGTTCAAACGCATCGAGGTGCGCGACACCCGATTTATGGGGAGATTCATGGGGCGCGACTATGTCACGATCCGCGAGGAGAAACGTTCCGACGGTGAATCCGTCTGGATGGAGACTTCGGTGGGTAGAACAAAGTTGAAATCGTTAGCGGCGAAGGTAACCCGTATCGGCGACAAATACCGTGTCTACGGTGCGGCGTGGGGTGCCCCTATCCAAAGGGTTGAAGTCCGCATTGACGGTGGGGCATGGCAAAAGGCGACGATAGATCCCGAAGAGGACGCGGAATTCGCATGGAAAATCTGGCATCTCGACTGGAACAGTCCTTCGAAGGGTGAACACACTGTCGTTTCCAGAGCCATTGATACGGCAGGCAATATCCAACCCGCAGGTGATTCCGACTACATCACTGGAAAGCACACCTATTGGGAGAGCAACGGTCAAGTTGTCCGCCAAGTCAATATCGAATAGAAGCCTCTTAGAGTATTCTGTAGGAGGGAACTCCGATTCCCGACATTTCGCTACTTAACCAGAGACTTGCCCGAAACCGTAGGGGCTGGGTAACCCAGCCCGTATAGAGGGCAAAGCAAAACTTAAAAAAAGAAAAATATGAAGATAACCGATGCACAGAAACAGCAATTCCAAGAGGAAGGCTATTTCATTTTAGAGAATGTGATCCCAGAACCGCTGCTGGAACTCCTCCGCGGTGAATGCGGAACCTTTATCAGTCAGATGGATGCCGACATGGACCGGCAGGACACGGATGTCCTCGGTATCAATCATCGCAACAAACGCTATTTCGTCTCAAACTGCTTCAGGAAACAGCCGAAACTTCGCGAATTCCTATTCAGCGATCTAATGGCGGAGGTCTGCCGTGCCACCTTAGGCGATACAGCATATCTTTTCTGGGAACAGTATGTCGTCAAAGGCGCAGAAGCCGGAATGAAGTTCAGCTGGCATCAAGATTCAGGCTACGTCGGCTATCCCGACCATAAGCCGTATCTCACCTGTTGGTGCGCACTTGATGATATGTCTGAAGAGAACGGCACTGTCTACGTGATGCCGTTTTCGCAGATCGGTATCCGTTCATGGGTGAAGCATATCCGTGAAGAGGGAAGTAACGATATGGTGGGTTATTTCGGACCGGAAAAGGGTGTCCCCGCGATTGTGCCTGCCGGGAGTATTGTCGCCTTCACGAGCATCAACTTCCACTGCAGCGGCACGAACTACACCAGTAACCTGCGGCGTGCCTACCTTGCGCAGTATTCAGCAGAACCCCTCCTTGCACACGATGGAAGCCGCTTATGGGGCAATGCAGAACCGTTGTTACGGGATGGAAAGTCCGCTGTGGGAGACCCACCCCCCGATATTACGTCTCGGTTCAATTGATGGAAGTTGCGCGGTGGACTGATTTACACTGACTCCTACTCAGTGTTGTCAAGTTTCTGAAGTGATTGCTCAATCTCAGTTTTGAGGTCTTGGTTATCGGTTTGTTCTGCTAATTCCAAGGCTTTCTGGAGATCTGTCTGTGCTTCCGGAGTTCTGCCCAAAAGCGCATTTGCTTCGCCTCGGGTGTGATATGCTTCAGCCAAAGAGGGATCTCTCTGCACTGCCTCGTCGCAGTCAGTAAGCGCAGACTCAATTTGACCTAACTTAATTTTCGCAAATCCTCTATTAATATACGGCCAGGCATCATCAAAATTGAGACGGATGGATTCATCACAGTCTGCCAGTGCAGATTCGTATTGTCTGAGCTTGTTTTTCAAATGCGCTCGATTGTTATAAGCTGGGGAATGCTCTGGTTCAAGTCTGATAGTGTGATCGAAGTCTTTGATTGCAGCTTCATATTCTCCTATCTCATATTTTACATAACCTCGCACGAAGTAAGCTTGGGCATCATCTGGTTTAAGTTTTAAGCCTTTATCAAAATCCTCAATCGCTTCCTCGTAGCGTTCTAATTCAAGCGTTGCATATCCCCGATCAAAGTAGGTTTGGGCATGATTCGATTCAAGTTGAAGCCCTTTATCAAAGTCAGCGATCGCGTCCGCATAGCGTTCTAATTCAACTTTCGCGTGCCCGCGCCTGAAATAAGCATAAGCATTATCTGGATTAATTTTGATACTCTTATCAAAATCAGCAATCGCATCCTCATGGTATCCCAACGCACCTTTTGCTATTCCTCGGTTGCTGTAAGCTTCTGTATAATCCGGTTTTAGACGGAGTGCCGCATCAAAATCCACGATTGCAGCCTCATAGTGTCTAAGTCTACTCTTCGCTCTCGCGCGGTTGTAGTATGCATCAGTATACTGTGAATCCAGATGTATTGCCTTGTTGTAAGCAAGAAGTGCCTCTTCTGGGTTGTTATCTGAGAGGAGACCTCCCATGGAAAACCAAGCGTGGGCAGCAAGTTCATTATCTGCTTCTTCTGCAATATTTGCGATGGAACGCCACTTTTCTATAGCATCCGCAATTTTTCCACTCTGTCGTAGTAGGTAGGCATCAATAATCGCCTTGTCGACGAGAGACAGTTCAACATCCCGCAGCTCTTCCTGCACAGTTTCGCTAATTGAACCATCTCTTGTGGAATTGCTGATATTTTCTATAAGTTCGATTAAAATTTTTATGTTCACGGTTTTCCTTGATGATGTCCTTTTCTCGGTCTGTGTGGGGAATTGGACAAACAAGAGCCACTTTCTGTATATGGTTAAAAGCAAAGGGAGATAAGACAAGGGTAGGGCGACTCTTTTTAATCTCAATCCCTATTTGTGGGTTGAAGTTAATTCGCAGGAAATTGGCGAACTTACAGTCAATTTACCACTATAATCAAAAAACTACAAGTATTATACTATGTCACAACTTAAATGTCAAAAAATTGCGCAGGTAAGGTGGTACATTGGGTTGCTCCGCGCTCTATAGCAATTAATCTCTAACGATCCATAGAAGAATGACGACTGAAGCCAGTCAAATAATTCCCAATCTTATCTTGGATACTTCGCGCAGATCTTGCTGGACCGATGTAATGACTGATGAGGATACCAAATGCAAACACCTCATCGTCTGCGGTCACGGTATAGCCAGCGAGCGCAGAAACCCCACTCAACGTCCCCGTTTTCGCGCGTAATATCTTCTCAGCGGACACGCCTTGCATCCGATTTTTCAAGGTGCCGTCAACGCCAGCAATCGGAAGCGATGCCAGAAACTCCGGCATCACCTCAAAATTATGATAGATATGGACGAGCAACCGTGTGAGCAATTCCGCATTGAGGAGGTTGTACCGAGAGAGTCCAGAACCGTCAACGAATCGGTGTATCGGCGGCTCGTCCATAATTTCCCCTAAAAATTCGGCGATGGCTTCTCTCCCCTTTTTCCACGTCCCCGGCTCACCCATCACCTCAGCACCGATTGTCTTAAAAACTAATTCAGCGATCCAGTTATCGCTCGGTTTGTTCATCAACCTGAGAATGTCGGTGAGGGGTGGCGATAGATGTTTCGCTATGCTGCGCGCATCCGATGGAACTGTTCCAGAGACGATTTTATCCGGCACGTGGATCCCTTTTTCTGTAAGCGCAGTTTTCAAGAGGTGTCCACAGGCAAATGCCCTGCTCATTGTGTTTGCGTTCGGTTTGACTTCTCGGATACTTAAAGGACTGATCCACAGCGGTCTATCGTCCCGCATCCACCCCGGACCCTCCCAAATGGCGTCGAGATATGTTTCATCGACAACGATATACCCCTGTATCGACTTCACACCCGCTTCAAGCAAGGCATCACCCAATTTTACAATGTCTTGAGGTTGGAGCACTGGATCAGCTCTACCTTTTAGATAGATATTTCCTAAGACTTCACCTTTCACAATGGCATCACTATAGAGTGTTGTCTCAAATTGATAGTCCGACCCCAATTTCGCTAAGGCGGTCGCTGCCGTGAAGAGTTTTGTTGTAGAAGCTGGATGATGCAACTTGTGGCTATTTTTTTCGTAAACCACTTCTCCTGTTTCAACAGCAACCACTTTGATACTGATGCTTGCATTCGTGAACAGTTCTTCTTGCAAAACGGCATCGATATCGGTCTGTAGTCTTTCGAGCGGGTCTACAGTATGGGTCGGCGGTTCGGTTGGAGTCGGATGGGTAGTGAATATCCCACAACCTGAGAGTAACAGCGTGCCGCAAAATAGAAAAATAGCAAAGGTCTTCATGATCTTTAATCATATCACAACTCAGTGAATTATCAAAATACAAACCGATGGAAACTAATTTTCAGTTTTCAGTTTGCCTCGCAGTGAGAATTATCGGTAAGACAGTAGCCGGAAATTTGACTTTTGCGCTGAGATGTGTTAAAATATCATAAGGTAATTTAACAGAAATTATGACCTAAAAGCATAAAAGGAGACACTAAATTTTGGCATTGTAGGGTGGAGCTTGCAAGTCTTTATGTAAAACCGCAAGCCAAAACTTGCTGTGAAAACGACATGGTTGAATTTTATGATACAACACTCAGGGATGGCAGCCAAGCAGAAGGCGTAGCGTTTTCTGTTGAAGATAAACTCATCATCATAGAGGCACTCGATAAGTTAGGCATTCGCTATATTGAAGGCGGTTATCCGGGTTCCAATCCAAAAGACATAGAATTTTTCAAGCGGGCAAAAGGCATGGCTCTGGAAACAGCGACCATCGTGCCGTTCGGTAGCACACGCTATCCCACCTATACCGCCGATGCCGATCCAAATCTAACCGCTTTGCTGGATACAGGGGCAAGAACTGTAACGATCTTTGGAAAGAGTTGGCGACTCCATGCCACGGATGTCCTACGCGTCACAGCAGAAGAGAACCTGGAATTAATTGAGAGTTCTGTCCGTTATCTCGTGGCGAATGGTCGCGAAGTCATCTACGATGCCGAACATTTCTTCGATGGTTACGCCGACGATGCTGAATATGCGATAGAGACGCTACGAGCCGCTGCCGCTGGCGGCGCGAATTGCCTCGTCCTCTGCGATACGAATGGCGGCAGATTACCCTTGGAAATTCAGGAAGGTGTTGAAGTCGTCCGCTCCGATCTGTCACTGCCTGTCGGTATCCATACCCACAACGACGCTGGAATGGGTGCTGCAAACGCCGTACTCGCCGTGCAAGCAGGCGCAACCCACGTGCAAGGCACTTTCAACGGATATGGTGAACGGTGCGGCAACGCGAATCTTGCCTCTATCATTCCTACAATTCAACTCAAACTCGGGATAGAGTGTCTCAGTGATCCACAATTACAAGCGTTAACAAGTGTGTCTCGGCTCATCAGTGAATTGGCGAACCTCCCGCATGACGAACGTCAACCCTACGTTGGACGTTCCGCCTTTGCGCATAAAGGGGGTTTACATACCGATGCGATCCGTAAAAACCGCCTCACTTATGAGCATATCGTGCCGGAAATGGTCGGCAACACACAACGGATTCTTGTCTCCGATCAAGCAGGACGGGGGACCCTTATGAAAAAAATCGAGAAGGCGTATCCCGATTACGACAAGAATTCACCACAGGTCCTGGAACTCTTCAAACGCCTCAAAGAAGCCGAACAGGAAGGCTACCAATACGAAGCCGCCGAGGCATCGTTTGAACTCTTGACGCATAAGATCTTCAATGGATACGAATCCTTCTTTGAGCCTGTCGGTTTCCGCGTAATTGTCGAACAGTTCAGCGACTTCGCTCTGCGTTCGGAAGCAACGATAAAGGTCACAACGCCAGATGGTCTTACCGCGCACACCGCCGCTGATGGAGATGGGCCCGTCAATGCCCTTGATACTGCACTCCGAAAAGCACTTGAGCAGTTCTATCCTGCCTTGCAGACAGTCCGACTCATAGATTACAAGGTTCGGGTATTGGATACGAAGGCTGGCACGGGTTCGAAGGTTCGGGTGTTAATTGAAGCGAGCGATGGTGAAAGGATTTGGAGTACCGTTGGTGTTTCAGAGAATATTATCTCCGCAAGTTGCGAAGCACTGATAGATAGTTTCGAGTATAAACTCTATATAGATAAAGCCATTGAAACACAATAACCTCACCTACAAATAACGTTCAAATTTTGGCGCAGCTTGCAAGCCAAAACTTGCTGTTAAAATATCTTGCCTTGAGGTCACCGTGCCTAACATCTTTGGGAGAAAACATGGGACATTTAGACACAATTGAAAAAGCAGCACAGAAATTGATCGCACTCTGTCAGAAAGAAAAACAAACAAAAACCGACAAAAAAAAGATGCTCGGAATACATGCCGAGATCCTGGCAAGTATTGAAAACCTTGCCGAATGTGAACTCTGCGGCGCAATCACAGAAATGATTGTAACCATGACCTTGGCTGACATCACAGCGAAGTTGTGTAAAGAGTGTGGGGTCAAATCATTGGAGACAGGAAAGATTCAAGCTTCCAAGCAGGGGACATCTCGGAAAAAGACCCGCCGTGCGAAAACATCCACTTCTGCCACAATGGAGTCGAGGCCCAAGACCAGTAGGACGTCTTCCAAACGTGCAGCATCCGTTGAAAAACCAGAAACTCCAGCCGCACTACATACTCGGATTGAAGCACAGACCGGCATCAAGAAAGCCGATGTAAAACGTCTCCATAAGATCGTTCAGGACATTGCCGCGCCGATGAGCGCGGCGCATACGCTCACCTATGTTCAACGCGAAGCAGAAATCGCAAAAATAAAGGTAGACGCAGCGGCATTAAAAAAAGCAGTTCCTTTACTGACTTAAAAAGCAGTTTAGTTCGTTCGGATGTGCTTTGCCCATTCACGATTCGCTTGGTACCACTCTACGAGCGTAGTAATCCCTTCGCGAAAACTCACTTGAGGGCGCCACCCTAAAAGTTTTTCTGCTTTACGGATGTCTGCCCACGTAGCCCGAGCATCTGCAGGATGAAACGGTTGGTGTGAGAGTTCGGCTTTTCTACCAACCAGTTCCTCTATCAATCGAATCGTATCAATAAGCACGATCGGACTGTCGGAACCGAGATTGATTACCTCGTATCCGAGCGGTTTCAGCCCCGCAATCACCCCTCTTGCTATGTCATCCAAATAGGTATAGTCTCGTGAGGATTCTTTGCCGTCGCCATAGACGATAACCGGTTTCCCTTCGCTAATCCAGTGGACAAAGCGAAACGCACTCATATCGGGTCTACCCGCGGGTCCATACACAGTGAAAAAACGGAAAATTGTTACGTCGATGCCGTGGAGATGATGGTAGCTGTGGCAGATCGCTTCGGCACCTTTTTTTGAGGCGGCATAAGGAGACAAGGGGCCCTCTGTGTTTGCCTCCTCACTGAACGGAAGTGGATTATTGTCTCCGTAGAGGCTTGACGTAGAAGCCAGCACGAATTTCTTCACTTCAAATTCGCGGCACAAATCCAGTAAATTCAGCGTGCCAGTCACGTTTGTATCCTGATATACCCAGGGATCCTCAACGGAATGCCTGACGCCAGCACGCGCTGCGAGGTTAATCACCGCATCATAAGAGGTATTGAAGATTGTGCGAAGTGATTCCCGATCACAGATGTCTGAACGGTGAAAGTGGAAGTTTGGGGTGCCTTCGAGTTGCTCAAGCCTCCACTGCTTGACCCGCGTGTCATACGAAGTATTTATGTTATCGATCCCAACGACGGTGTGCCCCGCCGCCAACAAAAATTCCGTCACCCTCCATCCGATAAATCCCGCGCAACCGGTGACAAGATATTTCATAATATCACTCCTAATTTTTATTTTTGTTTCGTATCTGGTATTGCCAAAAGCCTGTCGATCTCTTTTTTGAGTTCGGCGTGAATTTCTGCCTTGAAATTCGTTTTTCGGTGGAACACAATCGTGCCTTCTTGCGAGATGAGATAGAGCGTCGGTTTCTTTTCTTCTGTTTGATACTGTTTGTGGATCTCTCCCTTCCAATCCAGCAGGAATTTCACAGGAGGTGGGTTCTTCTTCAGCTGACTTCTGATAAATCGTTTCGGTATGAACCCGGGAACGCTCCGTAAATCGCCAATGATATAGGCGACAACTTGTTCGTTTTCTCCGTATTCTTTCTGGAACGCCTCTGCCCACTTGTCGTCTTCCTCCCGAATTTTGCGATTCCCCATAATGAGAAAAACGACCTTGCCGCGCAACTTCTTCAGGGTGTACTCCTTTTCTTCAGCGTCTTGGAGCGTCCAATCCGGTGCGGTGTCTCCGACTTTCGGTGGTGCTGTTTCTGATTTTTCATCGGCAACAACCACGAACATTCCAAAAAGACGAATACTAATAGCTGCAACGATAAGTAGTTTCATAGCAGTTCTCGGCTCCTTGCATTTACTATCCACATTCTAACACGTGCTGTTAACGATTGTCAAGTTGACTTTTCCCGGAAAACCTGCTACGCTATTAGACAAGAGAATTGTGCTAACAAACGCTTGCCTATTATTGAGATCCGCAACATGAATGCCGAACGCACTATCCCTACACTTTTGAATCAGATTCGGGAGGAAGTCCTCCCATCCATTGTGCATCCTTCGGAACTCCAGACGACTGAGGGCTTGCAAGACCTCAGAAGTCGGCTCCACAGCCTCCACTATTACTGCATCCGCGCACAAATTCCCGATCCGGTTTGCAACCGTGTAGAGACTTTGCTTTCAACGAGTTCAGACCTTTGGCATCTCATCGCTGAAAACGAGTTGATGCTGAAAAATCTGAAAGAGTATACCCGCGTGCGGACCTTCTCGGCAGAAGCAGAAGGGATCACCAATATTGAGGAACTCCTTTCTGGGGAAGATACTCTCCGTGATGTGCTCATCAACAGTGTCGCGTTCATGCTCAATTGGAAGGCAAACACGATCTGGGTGGACTCTGCGAAACGCGCACGCACCGCAATGGCAAAAAACTATATGCTGGAAATCCAGGATCGTATCTGGCAGTTCATCAAGGAAAGCACAGTGGGAACAGAGAACGACGATTTAGAGAAAGCCGAACAGGTCAGAGAACGTGCGGACAGGTTGCTCGCGGTAATCCATGCCAGCGATTTACCGACAGAAGCACAGGTTACGCTTCTGATGCAGATCTATACACTACTCTTGCGACTTCAACTCGGTCAACTGATTCTTCAATTAGAAACCCTTCAAGATCAAGAGAATGGAACCAACGCATGAAAACACGTTAAAAAGACTGCCGATGAGAAACCCTACACCGAGATAGTAAAGGCATTGGAAACGTTCCGCGATAAATATGTTGGCAGCGTTTTCAAAGGACACGCCACGCAACTGCTCAGTGAACTCCTAAATGCCAAAGCGGATGCATTAGAGGACCGAGCGCGCGAGGCGGAAGCAGGGAACAACTATACGCGGGCACTGCAACTCTACAAACTCTATCTTACCCACTTCCGGGAAGCAGAACGCTACGCGGAAGTCCAGAAACATGTAAGAGCCTTGAAAAACAAAACAGGAATGAGATAAGGAGGATCTTATGGAAAAAGAATTGTTCAAAGAACTTGTCGGTGTCATAGCGATATTAAGAAGCGAGAATGGGTGTCCGTGGGATCGCGAGCAAACCCATGAAACCCTGAAATCCACACTCATTGAGGAGACCTACGAGACACTTGAAGCCATTGATGCAGGCGACCCGAAAAAATTGAAAGAGGAATTGGGGGATCTCCTGCTGAACGTTATGCTCCAAGCACAGATCGCAGCAGAACATAAGGATTTTGACATCTACGCCGTGATTGAAACACTTACAGAGAAACTCATTCGGCGACATCCGCACGTCTTTGGCGATATTGACGTTGAGGATTCAGATGAAGTTGTGAAAAACTGGGAAGAAATTAAACGCCAAGAGGCAGGCTATGAAGATCGGAAATCCGTTCTTGACGGAATTCCCGACGCGCTCCCGACACTGCTCCGCGCCCAGAAAATACAGAACCGAGCAGCCCGGGTGGGTTTCGATTGGGAGGAACTCGCAGATGTTGTCGCCAAAGTCGACGAAGAACTCCAAGAGGTCAAGGCAAGTATGAGGACTGATGAACCTGAAGCAGTTTCAATGGAACTCGGAGATCTGTTCTTTGCCATTGTCAATCTGTGTCGCTTTATGGAGATCCAAGCCGAAGAAACACTCCGGGCGGCGAACCGCAAGTTTATAACACGCTTTAAATGGATGGAAGCGGAATTAGAACGCCGCGGCACAAATTTTGAAGCACAAGACTTAGAGAGTCTCGATGTAATCTGGGAAGAAGCGAAAAAGGCGGAAGTTAATGGAGACCTCGGTTCGTAGTGGCGCAATAGCGCACGTCGCGTGTGGACTTGCGGAACAATGCACCTTGCGTAAGTCCTAATATGCAACAGGAGCGCACGTAGACGAATGGCACACTCACTATTGGCGTTTCCACTTTGTAGCGTAGGCTGTTAGCCTGTGATCCTAAGAACACAAACACGGATAGACGAATGGCACATTCACTATTGGACCTATTGATACAAAAGTGTGAAGATCATCCGGATTATGAAGGGTACACCGAACTCTTTAATCGGTTGAATCCAGCGGCATCGCCGCGGATAGAATTGATACACCGGGCAGAATCAGCAATATCGGAACCCAGTAAGAGACTCGGCATTTTTTCAGGTTCCTTCAACCCGCTAACGCTTGCGCATACCAAAATGATTGAGGATACAATTGCTGAATACCAGTTGGAGGAACTGCTCCTACTCTTGGCGAAGGCCAATGTGGATAAAACGGTCTTTGGCTTACCGCTTGCCGCAAGGCTCTTGACCCTCAAAAGGTACACGGAAAACCGAGAAAAATTTTCCGTCGGTGTCTCGAGCCATGGCAGGTATATTGATAAAGTAACCGCTTTAAAGGTTATTTTGCCACCAGAAACCGAGTTCCATTTCATCATTGGATACGATACCCTCGTCAGAATCTTCGATCCGAAATACTACACAGATTTCCACACCGAGTTGGGAGAACTCTTTGTAGATGCCCGTTTCATTGTTGCAAACCGAGCGGAGGCAGATGTCGAGACAATAGTGTCCTTCATGGATCAACCGGAGATCCGCCAATATGCCCCCTACGTTTCATGTCTTCTACTTCCCGATGTTTACGCGTATATGTCCTCCACAGAGGTGCGCGAACTGTTAGAACGGGGTGAAGCTATTGAACACCTCGTGCCACCCAGCCTCCTTGCCATGCTCGACTAATTTTTTCCTTTTTCCTTTATTTACACGACAAAAGCGCGGCATGCATCCGTCCTAAATATGTTGCTATTTTGCTACATAAATATATATTTCTTGTCCTATTGTGTTTAATTATACACATTTTTCCTCCCTTATCCTTCCGTATTGACATCTCTGCGATGGCATGATTCTTGCTACCTCTTGAGCATTCATCCATTCATTTGGAAACTTAACGTAACAAATTTGAAACCAACTCGTAGATATTTCCGTTTACTAACTATAATAATTCAGGCAATTGTCTCAAAATTTGAGAAATGCCGACAGGTTCATATAGAACTATCATAGAAATCCTATGTTGAGGAGAACATACGATGTTCAACGGAATAGAATTTGTTATCGGCAGTTTGGGTGCCCTCATCGGTATCGGTGGTGGCTACTTAGTCCTTTCTGCCTTCTTCGCGGGCATCCGGCACATCACGAAGCCCGGTGCCGTTGAAGTCAAAGAGACGAGGCAAAAGAAATAATTATTAGACTCATAAACTACGCCGAAAAGGCTTGACAATCGAAGTGTTTTGTGTTATCATGTTATGAGCATCCGCGGAAGGGTTTACTACCGTGCCCGCTTTATGCCTGAAGCATTGTAAAACACGACGACGTTTACATTGAAAACGAACAGCGGCAGTTATGCAGTATCGCGATCTCCATTCGTGGGATGTTACACCTGAAGAAGCGCGGCAGCTCCAAAACGAACTCCGCACGCAGGTGGTTAAAACAGACCGGTTTGGGAAGATCAGCACCGTTGCTGGGGCAGATATCGGATTCAAGAAGGACATCGCACGCGCATCCGTGGTCGTCCTCAGTTTTCCCGGCTTGCAGGTGGTAGATAGCGTGGTTACTGAAAGCCCTGTTCGTTTTCCTTATATACCGGGGTTGTTATCCTTTCGGGAGATCCCGCCCCTGCTGACAGCATTCACACAGTTACACACCGAGCCGGATCTGGTAATAGTAGACGGACAGGGAATCGCACACCCAAGACGGTTTGGACTCGCATCGCATTTGGGACTGGTTTTGGATAAACCGGCGATCGGATGCGCAAAATCCCGACTTTGGGGACGCTACGAGGAGCCAGAAACGGAACACGGATCTTACACCTACCTGATGGACAAAGACGAGGTGATCGGTGCTGCTGTTCGCACGCGTAGAAACGTTCGGGTGGTCTACATATCCATAGGACATCGAATCTCTTTGGATTCCGCACGCACATTGACACTCGCATGTTGTCGAGGCTACCGATTACCCGAAACAACTCGTCACGCACATGACGCTGCCTCTGGTAAAGTCCCCAAAACCAAAATACATTAACGATTCAAATACCATGAACGATAGCAATTCGCTGCACTGGTCCTTTGACTACAATTACGGTGCCCAAAACCCCCAATTTGCCCAAGAATTAATCGGAACGCTTCGCGGATATGACCCTGAAGCTGCCATACGCTGCACGCAGACACCGCAAATTATCACGCATGTTTACAATGTGCTACCGAACTACTGGCGCGGCTATAGCAGAGGAGAGAACACAGAGCCCTTGCGCATCGGAACTGCCGTCATCGAACGGCGCAAAAACGACGATCTGTGGCATTATTCCGTCAAATATGAGAATACAACGAGCGGCGAGAATCTACAAATGCAATTCTGTTGTCATGATGAAAACTACCGTCCGCTTACGAGCAATTGGAGCGTTGATGCCCGAAATAGTGCTGGTGATAAATACTCTCAATTGACGTGTACGGGCTATCTCACCTCGGATTCAGAGGTGCGGCTACGCATCAACGGAAACCCTGAAATCGCTGGAGGAGCAGTCGGTGCATCCGTCAAATTGACGTGCAATTGGGCACTCTTTGATGTAATTCCCACGCTTGCCCGAACAATTCAAGCGTCAGGCGATGGGGTAGACATTGCTGTGCTTGAAGATCTGGAACAACTGCGACTAAAAAGTAAGCTCGGTTTCCTTGAGTCGATACAGACCCCTCTTCCGCTGGACGGTTATTATCTTTACGGTGCTGGACTTTTGCCTTCGTATTGGTGGCTTGATGGACACGGAGATGTCGCTATCGCTTCAACTTTTTTCGAGACGCTGGTGCTGAGAGAGAAGATGGGGGAACGTGTATGAACGAACGCCCCAATATTCTTTTTATTAACACCGATCAGCACTCGTGGGATGCGATTTCGGCTTACGGAAATCCGTTCCTTCGGACACCCAATATCGATGAACTTCATCGAAACGGGACCTCCTTTCGCAGATCGTTCTGCACAGATCCAGTGTGTGCCGCCGCTCGTTCCAGCTGGGCGACGGGTCTATACACCTCCGAAACAGGTGTTCCGTTTAACGGTGGATATTTGCACTCAGAAATCCCTGACCTTGGGCAATTGCTGAACGCAGGGGGCTATCAAGCATTCCACTGCGGTAAGTGGCATGTACCGGGCAGAGATGTCCGCGAGAGTTTTCAGACCCTCTATTATGGGCAACAGGACATTGGCGCAGGGGGTGCCGCATACTACGATTCGGCATCTACGCACGCAGTTGCTGATTTCTTGACGAACTATGACAGCGACGATCCATTCTACCTCCAGATCGGTTACGTCGATCCGCACGACGTATGCGAATACTTGCACAACCATGAGGAGAAACATATTCCAAACCCATTGGAACAGGGAATCGTTTCCGAAGACGATCTGCCGCCGCTCCCAGACAACTTCGGTTATGATGAACGGGAAACCGTGCTACACCGGGTCTGCCGAAGGGTTGACGACGCGCTTATCCACGCCGCGATTCTTAAAGGGGTCCGGGATTGGGACGAATTCCACTGGCGTTACCTGAGATGGAACTATTATAGGTTCATCGAGAAAGTGGACGCAGAAATTGGAAGAGTCCTCGCACTGCTACGCGAGACATCTCGGCACCATAACACGCTTATTATCTTCAGCACAGACCACGGGGAGGCATGCGGTAGCCACCAGATGTTCCAGAAATTCACGCTTTACGAAGAGAGTGTGAGAGTGCCTTTCATCGTCGCGTGCTTGGGAGAAGACATTTCTGTAGAGAAGGATCGGTTCGACGAAACGCACTTCGTCTCTGGGGTCGATCTATTGCCTACCGTCTGCGATTACGCCGGTATTGACGTGCCTGAAGGAATACGGGGATTGAGCGTCCGTTCCCTTGTAGAGGGGAAGGATGTCCCTTGGCGCGATTACGCCTACATAGAGAGCAATTATTGGGGACGGGCAATTGTCACGGATCGGTATAAATACGTTACAGAATACAAACCTAAAGCAGTAGAGGACTTCCAGTCCCCTGGACCAGATACCGACCAACTTGGGCTTGCGCAGTTGTTTGACCGACAAAATGATCCTGGGGAGACGGAAAACTTAGCAGGAAACCCAACTTATGATGAAGTCGTTAAGGTATGCAGGAACAAACTATTTGCCCAAGAGGCGAGACTCCATCGGCAGCAAATCGTGCATCCAAGCCCGAAGCAGGTCATATCGAATTGGGGCGATCGGTTACGAACATATTGGCAGCACAACGAATAAAATTTTTAATTTATCGCCACTTGGGCTCCATTACATTACGAGCAGGTTCTTGGTAAATCCGCAACTAAAATAAATATCTGTGCGGTGTAATATTAAACTGCAAGCCCGCAACAACAGCGCGGGCGACTCGAACACAATAAGCGTCAGATTACAGACCACTCCACTTATCCGCAAGGAAAATTAAAAGATGAATATATTTTCAAAACGCTTAAATCGACTCCCACCCTATATGTTCGGCAAACTGAGGCAGTTAACACACGAACGTCGGCAGCAAGGCATCGATATTATCGATTTGGGGATGGGCAATCCGAATCAACCGACCCCGCAACCCATTATTGATAAATTGACGGAGGCGGCGCAAGAACTCAGAAATCACCGCTATTCCGTTTCGCGTGGCATCTACAACCTGCGCAGGGAAGTCAGTTGGCATTATGAACGTCGGTTCGGTGTGGATATTGATCCAAATGAAGAGGCAATCGCTGTTATTGGCACAAAAGAGGGACTCGGACACCTTGCTTTAGCCTTAATTGATAATGGGGACTTAGCGATGGTCCCAAATCCGACCTTTCCCATTCACATGTACAGCATTGTGCTCGCAGGTGGAAGCGTTGTGAGCATACCTCTCACAGAAGAGAACGATTTCATCCCCTCGCTTACCGAAATCACACGTGACATCTGGCCCAGACCCAAGGTGTTAATCTTAAGTTTTCCGCACAATCCAACGGGTGCTGTCGTCGACCTTGGCTTCTTTGAAGAGATTGTTGCCTTCGCGAAACGCCAAGAGATTGTTGTAATCCACGATTTGGCGTATGCAGACATTGTTTTTGATGGCTACAAGGCACCGAGTCTCTTGCAAGCAAAAGGGGCGAAGGATATCGGTATCGAATTTATCTCTCTGTCTAAATCCTACAATATGGCGGGATGGCGGTGTGGATTTGCTGCTGGAAACCGTGAGATTGTTGAAGCACTCGCTCGGATTAAAGGATATTACGATTACGGGATTTTCGCGCCGATCCAGGTCGCCGCAATTATGGCATTGCGGACCCCAGAGGATACGGTGATGGAAAACGCTGCCGTCTACCAAAAACGCCGTGATGTGCTTGTCGATGGTCTAAACAGAATCGGATGGAAGGTCCCAAAACCACAGGCTTCAATGTTCGTCTGGGCACCGATTCCTGAAGCGTGGAAGCACTTGGGCTCCATGGAATTCGCCATGAAACTTCTGAGCGAAGCAGAGGTCTGTGTTTCTCCCGGCGCGGGATTCGGGCATAACGGCGAAGGCTATATCCGTATTGCCCTCGTAGAGAACGAAGATCGGATTCGTCAGGCAGTGCGTCAGATTCGACGAGCGTTGTTCGGTTAATCCAGTCCCCACTCTTTCTTTGCTTCTTCAAATGAAATTTTTTGACTGCCCGTGTGGGAGATCGGGTTTTTGCCGACCCATCGTTCATCAATAGGATGCTCTGCGGGTTGGAAACGGATATCACAGCTGATTCGCCATCTGTCGGAGAGATTCTTCGTAGAGGTGTGCATCGTGTGCATCGTGAAGATGATGACATCCCCCATCTCGAAATCCGCTGTCTGCCACTCGCCCCCATATTTTTCACTAATCTCCATCGGAACGCGCCCGAAATGTCCTGGGGTGCCGTCTCTGTCAACATCTGTTTTGCCGTAGGTATCCCGAATCGGAGCGAAGCTTGGGAGATTATGCGATCCGACAAGCACAGTCAATGTTCCCATCGTTGCTGGCACATCGCCGAACGGCACCCAACAGGTGTGCAACTGCTCTGAACCCCGCCCCATATAGACGAAATCGAAATGGGGTCCCGACCAGCCATCAGGACGGACGAACCGTAGCCACTTGTAATCGAAAGTTCGGGTATCGCCACTAAAGAAGGTTCGGAAAAACTTGAAGAGTTCATCCCCTTCCAAAACTGCCTGCACGTCTGGATGGTGTGTAACAGCAGGCGTGCCCATTGTGCGTCCAGGACTCCCCTCACCGGCGATTGCTTCTATCATGTCAGTACCGGACTTGAAAACCTCATCTTTCCCGTTTCCATTGGCGTATTCAAGGATAGCCCGACGCCCCGCAACAATTTTTTCTTTATCGATTAAGCCCCGAACGAGGAGATACCCGTCCGCGGCTATCTGTTTCTGCAAACCCTCGGCTGAATCGAGTACAGCGTTGCAGTCCCGAAGCACACCGAGGTGTGGACCGGGAAAAGTAAGTTCATGGTCTCCCAAAAAAACGGTCTTCGCCATTATTTTCCTCCAAATTGTGCCATTAAGGCACAATTTATCTTTGCCTTACATTTAGGGACGGTTCAAGCCGTCGCGCCCCAAGTTCAAAAAGCGATTGATTCGCTGGTGTGTCAAGGGTAAAAACGGGTTTACCCCATGCCAATACCTGCTGCGCAAATTCCAAAATCTTGCTCTCCTCTGCAGCGTGTGCGATACAGATTTTGTCCGCAAGTGCTGCAACAAAGGCATTGCGTTGGTGCGCCAATGCCGCGGTCGATCGCTCATAGCGGCTGCCAAAAATAGATAGGATTAAGAGACGCTCCTCAGACAACGCATCCTTCCACGTCGATTTCAGTCGCATGTTTTCGATACTCCGCGCCGGACATAAAAGTATTGGTTGTGCCCCCCGCAATAAGACACGTAGGCACTCCTGCTCAACTGGCGAGTGATACCCACCGATTGTAGGGATACCTATTTCCTTGAATTTCTGTGCCAAGTCGTGGGCTTTCAGAATAATCTCGCCGGGACATTTGCTGGAGCAAAAGAGTGCCCAGAGGTCTCCATTTAAGGTGGTGTTTTGCCAAGGTAACAGGTCGATATTCCCGCGTGCCCAGATCGTCTCCGGTGTCTCCGTTTTTAAATACTGCTCTAATTCTGTTGGGTAATTCGTATCTTTTTGTGTGATGCGTTGAATCGACTGCGTCACTTCTCAATCCTATATGATATTAACTGATAGTTGGTAGAATATATGGTGAAACTTAACAATTGTGTTTAACCTACCCTTAACGAGGGAACGTTTGTAGTAGGGCGATTCATCGCCCGTCGTATTAATAAAGTGTAAAAGTATTTTTCTAATTCACCATAAATGCTATTTTTGTCTTGTAAAGGGGCTAAATGTCGGTAGGACTATTTTAACAAAACCCAGTAATTAGTGCAAGCATCTAACTTATTGATTATAATGAATATGGAATCAGGCAGAAAGCCGACGATGTGCTTCAGGCGGTGCGCCATTTTGCAACCAGAGAATAGGTTGTTCTTCCGTTGTCTTATCTGGATTTACCCAGATAATATTTCGGATTTCGCCAACCTGTTGAGATGCTCGTTTGAAAAGCCCGCGGATAGTTTCATCCAGCGAAATGACCGTTTGATCGGTTGTGAGTGCTGCTTGGAGGAGATGAAAGTCTTTTTCCATCGCTTCAATCTCATTTTTATCGTTTGTTGTATTTGTGACCTTGTCTTGAAGTTCCTTATCTTCTGATGGATTAATGCGATCTATTTTTCTGCGTGCATCCATTGACACCCGCCACTCAAGGGCAAAACGAGATTGATGTCTTTTCCACTCATCACTGATTTCTCTTGTCATCACCACCCTATGATCTTGAGACCTCACTTCCTTTAAGAAATCACGACAATGAATGGCTCGTGGATCTGTCGCGGCTTCATCACCAGACGATTGGACAACATCTGTGTCAATCACCAATCGTTTTGAATTTCTTGCTCTCATGAAGTTTCCTTGTCGCCAAATCTGACATTGTCAACGGCATCAAGAAAACGACTCTGCGCGTTGAGACTAACATCTGCGAAATCTTCGGGCCACTCTCCGTAAGCCCCCGCCTCGTCTAAGTCGGCACTGTTGACTTCGGTCACACCATCCTCCTGCCGTGAGAACCAGTGCAGTTTTACCAACTCCGGCGAGAGGTCGCCTTCTGCGACGAGCGTTTGAACTCCCAAAACCAGCAGCGAACTGTGCGTTTCAGCGACAACGCGCACACCCCGTTTCGCTGCATCTGCTAACACTTGTGCTAAGGCGACCTGTGCGCGGGGATGAAGATGTAACTCTGGTTGTTCGAGATAGACCAACTGTCCGGTTTCCGAGACAATCAATGCCACTATAACCGGTAAAACTTGAGACACACCGAGTCCTACATCGGTGATGTTGACCATATCCATCTCGTCGGTGCTGCCGCGTGGGAGACGACCAACTTGAAGTTCGATACCGACATCACCGATTTTTTTTGTGCTGATCTGTCCTGTCAGTCCAAGCGTACGAAGGGCATCGGTAACCCATTTCAAGCGTTTATCTTTTCTCTCCTGCCACTCGTGAATGATGCTTGCAACGTAGTTTTCAAACGTGCCAGGATACCAAGAACTTGCGCTAGTCCGTTTGTAAGTGCGCGCTGGATTGCCACGCAAGCCGGGGAGGTGGATGCTGTTAAAAATATCATCTGCGAGCTCATCAACGGCGACATTCCAAACAAAATAACCATGTTGAGACTCTAAACGTAAAAAACAACCTGAACGCTTTACAACATCAGCATCTTCAGAAAGCGAGGGTGGTGGAGGTTCAACTATCAGTTTGATTTTTTTTTGCGACATTTTAGGGTACAAGATAAAACTCTCGGGCGGTATAGATTGATCAACTGCCATTTCGACAAGTTCAATTCCGCTTGGTTTCTTTCTGAAAGTCGTTTTCACTGTCCCAGAAAAATCAGACCCATCAACCTTAATCCCAATCTGAAAACGATCCGTTCTTTTTCCGTTAGGTAGTGTGGACAAAAATTGCGCTGTCTCAGTAAATTGAACGTTCGGGCCATCAATTAATAACGGTCCTGGATCATAGGGGGCCTCCAGCGTCTGTTTTAGCATTAGGAGTGGTTGCATGATACTGGATTTCCCAGAACTGTTCGCACCAGCAAGGATCGTTAACGGACGGATGTCGATTTCGCACTCCTCCGCTATCGACTTGAAACCCTTGACTGCTATTTTAGTGATGCCTTTGATCGTTTTATCTGACATGTAGATCCTACTTCTTATGTTGGCGTAGTTAATCACGCAATTAATCGTTCACCTGATCGCCTAATTAATCGCCTAATTAATCAGTGACCTTTCGGACGTATCTTGTTCCTCTTCCCTTTCCTGTCATAGTAAATAAACCTTTGTTAGTCAAGTCCCTTAGTTCAGCATGGGCGGTCTGGCGCGAAACACGGTTGATCTCTACATACTCTTTTGTCGCAATTTGCCCGTGTCTTTGCACATAGAAAAATGCATTCCTTTGCCGTTCATTCAACTGTTCCGAAATGTCGTCAATAACTTTTTAAGGGCTGGCAGTATGTTCTTGTCTCTCCGTTTTCATTTTTTGTTGCAACGCTTCAATCTGTTTTTATTGTGCTTCAATCTTTTCATCTTGTGCGCGCATGTCTTTTCGCTGCAATGCGACGAGGATTTGCGGGATTCCGACGACCACTATGATTAATGCTATCAAACCCATAACCAACGTAAAAATCTGGTTCAAGCGTTTGTCCATCTCCGCGATTGTGATGTTGACTGCTTTAATTTCGGTAGAGATATGGTGTTTCATCCGTGTCTCGGATGCCGCAACTGCCGCCTCAACTTCCTCTTTGACAATTAAGCGAATCTTATCAATGTCCGATGAGGTCAATTCGCTGAAGGCAGATGCAGTAAAGCACAAAAGCACTGCGAATAACAGTGTGATGAATTTCATTTTCATCTCCTTCAATGTAGTTAGGGCTTACGTATGATGCTCTTTTGTAGCATAGGAACCGTTAGCCTGTGTCAAGAGACCGTCTGCATTTTTTACCCTGCATTTTTTAGCCATTTCCATCTCACAAAACGTGCTATGGTCAAAATTGCGTAAGTCCTGTGTAGTAATCAATTATCTACTTTGTCCAAGGATCCTCAACGGGCATTGGTTTACTTGGTTCTTCGTATATTAACCCAAGTTGCCGGTTAGTAATGAGTTGTAAATCCATGGGATCTCCTTTATAGTGTTTTTATCCCAAAAACCAAAAGGAGCCCCCCATGGACCTAACTGTGGTCTGAAAGTCCATCTGATGGTCACCGAGACCGGCAAAATCGTTGAAACGTTTTTCACCCCGGGCCGCTGTTCAGATGTTAAAACTCTTCCTCGTCATCTATGTTATCCAAATCCATTCCCAGGTAGAGCCCCTTAGAAGCGAGTCGGTTTCTGATTTCGTTGAGCGTCCCTTCTCCGAGCCCTTTGTATTCCAGAAGGTCCCATTCCTCTTTTGCGATGAGTTCTTGGACGGTTCGGATATTTTCCCTTTCAAGGCAGCTTTGGGCTCGAGTAGAGAGTCCAAGTTCATAGATAGTTTCAGCTAAGTAGGCATCCCGTTGTTCTTCTGTTACATCAGCCACAGGCTCCGGTTCAACGTAAGTCTTGCGAGTCGTTAATCTGGGTTCCTGTTGCACCTCAATGATATCTATCCAAGGCGCATCCAATTCCTGTTCTGCCCCCAAAATATCTGACAAAACATCCCGTTCAGAATCGATCATGGCTTTTCCGAGTAAACCGGCGAGAGAATTCAAAAGCATCTCCGGGTCTTGTCCTTTTAAGATAGCCTCGTTCCAATTGGTGACAATAGTTCCGAGTGTCTCGCTAGCTTTTTCAAGTATCTCGGAGTCTTCTTCACCTAACGCTATTTCGCGCCAACTTAAGGCAATTTCATGCCAAAAGTCGAGAAAAGTCCGAAGCGTTTCACTATCCTCCTTTTCCTCTGAAATTTGGATCATCAATTCAAATAATTCCCCAAAAAACTGAGCAAGTTCCTCGTTCGCTAACCACTTGATCCAATCGTGAGATTCTGGGATCGTAAAAGATTTGACGAACACTTCGTCATCCAGTAAGTATCCAACGACGAGTTTGGGCATTTTCATGTGCTATCTCCATGTAATCGGAATATCAGATTTCTACAGATTATACACGAGGCACTAATAAAGTTCAAGATTTTTTGTGAGGGGTAAATTTTCTGAGAATTGATTTGACACAATTTTGATTTTCAATTAAACTATCTCCACAAATTGCAGTTCTTGCATTCGATTTTTCATCGTAAGCGGCGGATTCAGTGCCGTTTCCAAATTGTGTGTGCTCTTAAGACGCAATGTGTCTTTGCTTTACATTGGAGGCTCTCATGTCGAAAATTCTCGTGTTATCAGGTGAAAACCACGGTTTCAGTGCAAGTGCCAGCATCATTCACGATTTCCTCTCCGACGATGCTAATATTTCAGCGACGTTAACTGACGATAAAGAGGTTTTAGCATCCGAGGCGTTAAATACCTACGATGCGTGTGTCTTTGGCACCGGCTTCACGCGGACAGAACGCCAAGCGGACGGTTCCGTCGCCCGTGTCTCCGATTTAGCGCCTGCTGAAGAAGAGGGTTTGTTCCAATTTGTCAATAGCGGCAAAGGGTTAGTCGGCATTCACGGGACCGCGTGGTGGATCAGTGGTCAAGCAATGGACCTCATCGGGGGTGCTTCCAATTGGCATCCGCCCGGCTCAACGTTTACTGTCCATATTGAGGATAGCGAACATCCCACGACCCAAGGCGTCGAAGATTTTGATGTGGAAGATGAAATCTATATCTCCGCCCACGATCCCCATATTCACGTGCTGGCATCTGCTGAATGGTTCGGTAAGGCACACCCGATGGCATGGGTGCGGTCTTACGGTTCTGGACGCGTCTTTTACACCACGTTAGGACACGGACCCGGAACCTTCGAGCGCGTCGGAATGCAGAAGTTTCTCACCCAAGGCGTGAAATGGGCAGCAGCATCGTAGTTTTGTATAGTCAATCTTGGAAACCTGCAAGTTACACCTAAAATTCTGTAAGGCGAGGCATTCATGCCTCGCCACTCCACTACCTTAAATCTAAATGCCCACACTAAAAATCACAAACATAGAGACCGAGATCGTTCAGGTAAACCACCGCGGCAATTGGGTCTTCGTCAAAGTCCATGCCGATGACGGCACAGTCGGTGTTGGCGAGGCTTCCCACGGTAGGGACGACGCGAGCATCCAACATATCATTCAAACACTCAGATCTGTGCTCATCGGTTGGGATCCGTTTCAACTTGAGGCATTTCGCCAACGTTTCTACCACGACGCTGAAAGCCACACCTACCATACCGCTCTCAGCGGGATTGAGCAGGCGATGTGCGATCTGATAGGTAAGGCGTTGGATGTGCCGAGTTATCAATTGTTAGGCGGCAAGTGCCGAGAAAAGATCCGTCTTTACGCCAATATCAACCGTGCAACCCTCGATCGCACCCCTTTCGGTTTTGCTACCAACGCCGAGCGCGCCGTTGCTGAGGGGTTTACCGCCATAAAATGTGCACCCTTCGACGATGTTTCCGTTGTGAACGTTTCACGCGGAACGCTGACCCCTGCTATCTGCACGGGAATTGAGCGCATTCGCACAATTCGCGCAGCGATCGGTGCGGATATCGATCTCATGGTGGATTGCCACAGTCGTTTTAACCCGGGTATTCTCATCCAAGTCGCAAAGGAACTGGAGGACTTGCACCTCTTCTGGATTGAGGATGCCGTGTCCCTGGACAATCTCGATGCCTTTGCCTATATGAGTCAATCCATTGGGATTCCAATCGCAACCGGTGAACGCTTACGCACCCTCACGGATTTTGATCGATTGCTAACCCAAACACACGTTGATTATATTTTACCGGATGTCAAACATGTTGGCGGGATCACGGGTTTGAAAAAAATTGCGACGCTTGCTGCTGCACGAAACGTCATGGTAACACCCCACAATCCGAGTGGTCCTGTCGCGACCGCCGCGAGTGTGCAATGCATGGCGAGTGTCCCGAACTTCGCAATCCTTGAATACGCGTGGGGAGAAGTAGACTGGCGCGCCACGCTCATTGATCCACCCGAAGCAATCGTTGATGGATTTATTGACGTGCCTTCCCGAACCGGACTCGGCATTACACTTTAAAATATCTCAGGAGTCTGAATGATGTTTTGCAAACCTGACAACCCAATTATCCTAAAATTTATGCCGCTTTGCCTCTTTCTGCTTGTCTTTACTTTTGCTGGATGCCTCGGAAACCTACAGACGATGCAAACCGCAACCGATACGCCTGCTCCCGCTGCAGAGACGGAGGAAGCATCACGTCCGCTCTCGGAACTTCACCTCTCGACCCCTAAGGCAAATTATGCTGCACAGGAAGAAATTCCCCTTCAACTCAATATTCAGAACGGCAAATTTGACCTCCTCGTGCCTTTCTTCAGTGTCGCGACAAAGGGTGCCTTCACGCGGATAACTGTAAAGGACGCGAATGGACAAATCGTCGAACCGAAGCGCGCAATTACACAGGAGAACCCACAGAAATATGTAAAACACGACGGAAAGTCTGTCCGATGTATCCACGGGTTTGATTTCAAAGCGGACATGAAGCAGGAACTGACATTGAAAGATATCCAGCGATACTATCGGTTACAACCCGGCATTTACACCCTAACACTCGCGATTGATCTGGAAGTTTACCGAGAATCTATCATTGAGGATCACCCCGAGATACTCGAATTAAAGCGCGATCTCGCACGGCTTCAGAGTGATCCGAATCTTCAAGCAGCCGCAAAGGCGGACGCTGTCAATTACTACCAAGAACAAATTAAATTTATTGAAGAAAGACACAAGGGTGAAGTGAAGGACATTTACTTACCCGTCAAATCGCGGCGTGGGAAGGCACCGCTTGTATCTAACGAAATCACACTAACGATAGAGTAAAATTTTCTATGAAACCATCTAACTGTCTTATACTTCTTTGTATAGTTCTGATTTTAAGCGTGATGGGGTGCATCACGAGTTTACAAACCTAATCTTTAGAATAGGGATTTGGGAAAGTCTTTAGTCTTAATTCTTTGCGAAATGCCCAAACAGAATGCCCTCGCGTCCTTTAAAAATTTTACTTGCAAATTAGCGCGAAATAATATATAATTTTAACCAACGAAACGCATACACCCTAAAGTTTACGTGACATCGCGATTCTCAAGGATCACCCAGAATGCTTTTTAACTTCGCAAATGTGCTAATCTTCTTGATTGTTGGCTGTTTATTTGTCGTTTTAAACCTTACTATCTCTCGCCTCCTCCATACGAAACAATTCTCAGGCGAAAAGTATATCCCATACGAATGCGGCGAAGATCCGATCGGTGATACACGGATTAAGTTTAACACCCGCTTTTACGTCATCGCGCTCATTTTCCTCATCTTTGACGTGGAGACGGTGTTTCTTTTCCCGTGGGCGGTCGTCTTTCGCGACTTCGGGCTCTTCGCATTTTTGGAGATGCTCGTTTTCATCGCCATTCTGTTAGTCGGGCTTGCTTATGTCTGGGCAAAGGGAGATCTGGAATGGATCCGATCCACGCAGTTGGAAGTCCAATCCGTCCGGAGGGAAGAAAGTTATGATAATTGATGAAAAACTGGACAAAAATGTTATTGTCACCTCGGTTGATGCCGTCGCCAACTGGGCACGCTCCTCCGCCCTCTGGCCCATGACGTTCGGGCTTGCCTGCTGTGCCATTGAATTTATGGCGACTGCCGCTTCTAACTACGACCTCGACCGGTTCGGGGCAGGTGTGCCGCGCGCGACACCCCGTCAGTCCGATCTCATGGTCATCTCTGGCACGGTGACACTCAAAATGGCAACTCGGATCCGACGGCTTTATGAACAGATGCCGGAACCGAAATATGTTATTTCGATGGGCAGTTGTGCGACCAGCGGCGGCCCCTATTGGCAACACGGATACCACGTCCTCAAAGGCGTGGATCGGATTATTCCTGTTGATGTGTATGTGCCCGGATGCCCACCGCGCCCGGAAGCACTTATTGAAGGACTGCTCAAGTTACAAGAGAAGATTAGAACCCAGACCGTCGCAAAACGCGATCACGTCCCCTTCCTGAAGAGACTCTTTACGAAAACGGAGTGGTACGAGCTTGAGGGAACTGAAGCCCCAGAAGGCGACAGGGAATAGCAAGTTTCGGCTTGCAAGCTGCGCCGAAAGACTGAAACTACCGTCTAAACGACCAGGTGTCCAACGGTAGGAGCGATTTGTAATCGCGACATGGAGTAGGATATACGTGAAACCGGAAGAAATCTATGAAGTCCTAACCAAACAGTTCGGTGAAGCCGTCCTCGGTTTTGACACCGAACTCGCTGGTGACCCGAATATTCGCATTGCCCCCTCAGCAATCGCCGATGTGTGCCAATATCTCGCCGAAAACGACACATTGGCATTTGATTCCCTGATGTGCCTTAGTGGTCTTGATTTGAGTGCCAGGGACGAAGAACTGGCTATTGTCTACCATCTCTATGCCATGCAGCACCGGCATAGCGTCGTGCTGAAAGCGACGGTTCCGAAAACCGATTCACACCTTCCAAGCGTCTCGCATATCTGGAAAACCGCGGATTGGCACGAACGTGAGGCTTATGACCTCTACGGCATCTTCTTTGAGGGACACACCGATCTCCGCCGTATCTTGCTTCCCGATGATTGGGACGGATACCCCCTACGTAAGGACTACAAGGAGCCTGAATTCTATCGCGGCATGCGTGTGCCATATTAGATATAGAGACATTGCGTTTTGTGCGACGCGACAGAGAAAATGTTACACTTTTAATGTTTTTTTAATTTTTTCGAAACGGAGCACGGCACTCAAAATGCCTCCGAACGCAGTCAGGACGTAGGTTTACGGGACGTGAATGTTAAGCCTGCAATGTTACACTTAGTGTAACATTTTTCTCTGGGAATGGGAGCCAAATTACGACACAAATCTTCTCTGAAAAAACAGGTCAAGATTTGACATTGAACGGCAAAAATGGTATCATATATACTGGTAAAGTCTAAAAATACGAGAGAACGCGTAAGTCCTAACAGAAAAAGAAACGCAGCTTGGAACGAAGTGGAAAGCGGATTTAAGAAAGGACAGTCGTAAACCAAACCGCCCTGCTTTAACCGCAAGGTAAAATTAAAAAATGGAAGCTACGCCACAGACTGAAAGCAAAATTATAGAATTGAAACCGTTCGCTGATGAAATGGTTGTTAACATGGGACCTCAGCATCCAAGTACACACGGCGTGTTACGGCTGGAGTTGAAATTGGATGGCGAAGTCGTTCGGGAAGCAATCCCCCACATCGGCTACCTGCATCGCTGTTTTGAGAAGCACTCCGAGAACCTCTCCTATCCCCAAATTATTCCCTTTACCGACCGAATGGATTATATAGCGGCGATGAACCAGAATTGGGGGTTCTGTCTCGCTGTTGAGAAATTGTTGGAGATGGATGAAACCAAGAACTTCGAGGTGCCGGAACGGGCGGAATACCTGCGGGTACTTATCTGTGAATTAAATCGTATTGCGAGCCATCTCCTCTCCTTCGGGACCTACGGGATGGACCTCGGTGCATTTACGCCATTTCTTTACGCCTTCCGGGATCGGGAACGGTTGCTCCTGCTTTTTGAGAAAGTATGCGGCGCACGTCTCACCTACAACTATATCCGCATCGGGGGCGTCTCCGAAATCATCCCGATGGAGTCGGGTTCCATTGCCGAACAGAACTTTTTGGACGAAGTCGAAGCGTTTTTAGACTACTTTGAACCGTTGATTGACGAATATAACGAACTCCTGACAAAAAACAGCATCTTCGCGCAACGCACGACGGGGGTCGCTGTCATGTCAGCAGAGATGGCACTCAGCTACGGCGCAACGGGTCCGAACCTTCGCGGTTCCGGTATTGATTGGGATCTGCGCCGAGACGAACCTTACTCTATTTACGACAGATTTGACTTTGATGTGCCTGTTGCTGTGGACGTTCCAGAATTAGGAGCGGTCGTCGGTGACTGTTGGTGTCGTTACAAAATACGCATGGACGAAATGAAAGAGTCTGTCCGGATTGTGCGACAGATTTTAGCGGAAGGACTCCCCGAGGGTCCAGTAATGGCGGATTTAAAAGCCGTCCGTCCACCGAAAGGTGAAATCTATTTCCGCAGTGAAGCCCCGCGCGGTGAACTCGGCTTCTACATTGTCAGTGATGGCACACCGAAACCTGTCCGTCTCAAGGGACGTTCCCCCTGTTTCAGTGCTTTGAGCGCACTCCAGGAACTCAGTCGCGGTTTGATGGTCGCAGATATTATCGCGATTATCGGCAGTATTGATATTGTGATGGGAGAAGTGGACCGGTAAACGCACTTCATAGCGAAGTGGACCGAATCAAACAAGGAGGTTAGATGTCGGATTTTAGGGCGATGCTTGCAGGTTTCCCATATTTCAATATATCTGAAAATTTCTTTCCCAATCTAAGGCTACAAGATGGACGCAATTGGGCAGAGGAATTTATACAGAACGTTGTGATTCCGCGATTACCGGAAGCGGTCGCTTCGCATTTTCCTGTGGAGATCGGCACAGTTCTCGTCATGTTTGCATGTGCTGGCGTTTTTGTTGGAGTCGTCCCATTACTCCCCTTGGTATTGGTGCTCGCCGAGCGAAAAGTCTCTGCACGTTTTCAGAATCGAACGGGTCCCATGCGCGTCGGACCGTGGGGAACACTGCAAACGTTAGCCGACGGTGTGAAACTCATCTTCAAAGAAGATTTTATCCCCCCGCAAGGCGATAAACTTCTTTTCCTGCTTGCACCCTATATCATTTTTGCCTGCTCTTTTGCTGTTTTCGCCGCGATTCCCTTCAGCGACGGTATATTGGTGAGCGACTTTAATATCGGCATCTTCTATATCATGGCGATCTCCTCTGTGATTGTTATGGGGGTGATTATGGCGGGCTGGTCCTCGAATAGCAAATGGTCACTGTTGGGGTCGCTCCGTTCTGCTGCCCAGATTGTCAGTTATGAAATTCCGCTCGGTCTTTCTATCCTTACTGTTGTGATGCTCGTCGAAAGTTTGAGCATGCAAGAGATTGTCGCAAGTCAATCCAATGGCGTTTTCAGTTGGCTCATTTTCCGAACCCCCTTTGCCTTTATCGCATTTTTTATCTTCTTTATCTCTTCTATCGCTGAAGTAAACCGAACACCGTTTGATTTGCCTGAAGCCGAATCCGAAATCGTTGCGGGTTTCCATACCGAGTATAGCGGTATGCGTTTCGCACTCTTCTTTATTGCTGAATACGCGAATATGTTCGCTGTGAGCGCAATCGCTGTAACACTATTCCTCGGCGGTTGGGAAGGTGTTTTGCCGGGTTACGATATCCTCGGCGGCTTCCCCGGTTTTGTTATCAAATCCATGGCACTCGTTTTCTTGATGATGTGGTTGAGGTGGACGTTGCCGCGCTTGCGAGTAGATCAGCTGATGAATCTCTGCTGGAAATACTTCATCCCGATCGCCTTCTTTAACATCTTAGGCACTGGTATCTGGGGACTCATTTTCCCGGAAGACACTGTGATCAGCACCAGCATTAGTTGTGCAATTATCTATATTGGACTTATCGCTGCGTATAAGGTTGCTGGACGGGGTCTCGCACAGAGACCCGCACCACAACCCAGTTAGGGTCGTATCTGTATCCATTATCTGGAAGGAGCACCTAAAATGGACAAATACATACGAAACATCTACAGAGGCGTTTATACTGTACTCGTCGGGATGCGGGTGACAATCAGGCAGTTCTTTAAACCGAATGTCACACATCAATATCCGTATGAACACGACTTTGAAAAGAAACGCAACGTCCGAGAGATTCCGAAGGGGTATCGCGGGCAACTCTACAATCGAATTGAGGATTGCATCGGGTGCAAAAAATGTGAGATGATTTGTCCTGTCGATTGCATTACCATCACAGGGACCAAACTTCCCAAAGGTGAACAACTCTGGGATAGCATGAACGTTGTGCACCTCAAGGATGGGCGGGAAGTCATCGGTATTATTGAAGGGAACGATAAAAAAATAAAATCGGCAGATTCAATAACCCTTACGAATATCACGTCTCGCCAAGGTTCACAGGAGGTCATAGACCGCCTTGAATCATCAGGAGTTGAGAATCGAACCCAGACGTTTTCCGGTGACGAGGTGTCGCGTGTTGTCACCCGAAATCCGGTGGTCTTCTACCTCGATCAGTTCGATATTGATATGTCCCTCTGTATGTATTGTGGACTTTGTACTGAAGTTTGTCCGACGGAGTGTCTCACTATGAAGGACACACTCGCCGGGGTTGAATACTCAAAATTCGACCGATCGGATCTCATCTTTAAGTTTGACAAACAGGAGATGTACGGTAAAGGTAGCACGGAAGAAGTGGATGCCGCAGATTAGCACTTTCATAACGTTGGATCTTGCGTTACAGATTTAATTCGTATTGAATGGGGTTTCTGTGGCACTTGCTTGATGTCCTAAAAAGTTGAAAAGATTGGCAAAAGTCAGCAGCACTGCAACAACGGTAGCAGTGCGGGTTTGAAAAGAGGAGCTGCACGCCAAGTAATCCTGACAATTCGCTTGCGCCAGCTTAAAAGAATGGAATTTACGCTTAAAACATTTATTTTTTACGGCTTTGCCCTGATGACAGTCGCCTCAGCGCTCATCGTTGTCACAGTCCGAAACATTGTCCACGCGGCGTTTTCGCTCATGGTGACGCTCTTCGGTGTTGCCGGGCTTTACGTCTTTTTACAGGCTGATTTTCTCGCTGCAACGCAGGTGATTGTCTATGTCGGTGGTATACTCGTCCTCATTCTATTCGGGGTCATGATGACAAGCGAACGTTTTGACATGCCCATTCAGGTTAAAGGTCATATAGAACGCGGACAACTGCTGCTCGGAGGCGTGATTGCACTGGCACTGCTTATGTTGCTCTTAACCGTTATTGCGAATACACCCGCATGGAAGAATCTCACCGACGATGGCACTGAGCTTCCACCGACAACAGAACGCATTGGCGAGTTGATCCTGAATGGACAATTTCTCTTGCCCTTTGAGGTCGTCTCTGTGCTGTTGTTAGTCGCATTAATCGGAGCCGCCCTGATTTCCCGGAAGGAGGTTAGGGACTAAACCCTTTACACCAAAGATGACCCTACAACACTACCTCGTTATCAGTGCGATTCTGTTCACGCTCGGTATCTTCGCCGTCTTGACCCGACGCAACGCCATTAGTATTTTGATGGGAATTGAATTGATTCTCAATTCGTGTAATCTTAACTTTGCCGCATTCTCGCGTTTTGTGACACCACCAGAAGACATCAGCGGACAAATTATCGCGATTTTTGGGATTGTGCTCGCCGCAGCGGAAGCCGCTGTCTTTTTGGCGATTATCCTCGCGATCTACCGTGAATTCGGGAGCATCCGTCCCAACGAAGTGGACACCTTAAAGGGGTAATTTTTTAGCGATAACTGCTAAAACGTTAAGAAACCTTTTTGAACTGCAAACAGGTTCTTTCATCAATTTTAGATCGGTGTTGACAACGGAAACACCGCCCTGGAGCAATAGTTAAAAGTATGGTTGTTCTATTAATTAGTCTCATCTTACTTTGCCCGCTTGCCGCATTTGCGATCTTTGGGCTTTTGGGCTTGGGAAATCGGAGTTTCCAGCGACAGGACTACCTCTCCACTGCCGCAATGCTCATTGCACTCGTCTGTTCGTTCCTGTTGTTGGGAGAAATCGCTCCCGATCCAGAACCGCATACAGTTAATTGGATTTCGCTCGGTGGTGTTACCTTCTCTATGGGCTTTTATTTGGACAGCGTCACAGCGATCATGCTGATTGTTGTCACGCTCGTCAGTAGCCTCGTTCATATTTTCTCAATGGGATACATGCACGGCGATCCGAGATACCCACGGTTTTTTGCCTACCTTTCGCTCTTCTCCTTTTCGATGCTCTTCTTGGTCGTGTCGGACAACTTGCTCGGCATCTATATCGGTTGGGAACTTGTTGGACTTTGCTCCTATCTGCTCATCGGTTTCTGGTTTGAAAAGGATTCCGCCGCGGATGCCTGTAAAAAAGCGTTCTTGACCACACGTGTCGGTGATGTCGGTATGTTCATCGGCATGATGATGCTCTTCACTAAGTTTAAAACGCTCTCGCTCTATGGAGAAGGCGGTATTTTTGCCCTTGTCGCCAGCCTGAATACCGGCGATATGGTATGGCTCTCGATCGCAGGGGTCCTCATCTTTTGTGGTGCTATCGGTAAATCTGCACAGGTGCCGCTGCATACATGGCTCCCTGATGCCATGGAAGGACCTACACCCGTCAGTGCCTTGATTCATGCTGCGACGATGGTTGCCGCCGGCGTATATCTTACGGCTCGGATGTTCCCTATCCTGACAGAAACCTCGTCTTTAGTTATTGCTTACATCGGGGGCATTACTGCACTCATCGCTGCGACTATCGCTATCGTCCGCTTCGACATTAAACGGGTTCTGGCATACTCGACGATTAGCCAACTGGGTTATATGATGCTTGGAATTGGGGCTGGAAGTTATGTCGCGGGGCTTTTCCACCTCACGACACACGCCTTTTTCAAAGCACTGCTGTTTCTCGGTTCAGGGAGCGTCATCCACGCCTTCCATGCCATGCATGCGCACGCACATGACGATGAAAACGATCATGCCCACGATACACACGGACATGAACACGACGACCACGCTTTAGTCCATGATCACGGTTCCGAAATTCCGCCCGATCAGGACATGCGGAACATGGGCGGACTGCGCCACAAAATGCCAATTACTTTTGTCACAATGCTCATCGCAACGTTGTCCATTTCTGGAGTGCCTTTTGTCTTCTCCGGATTCTGGAGCAAGGACGCGATCTTAGGCGGTGTGCTCGGGCGAGCGATGGAATGGAACTCTGTCCATCACTATCTCCTATTCGGGATAGCACTCTGTGCCGCTGGAATTACGGCATTCTATATGTTCCGACTGATTTTCATGACCTTCTTCGGCGAACCGCGCAATCAGGAGATGCACGACATGGCGCATGAATCCCCGAAGTCGATGACCGTGCCGCTCCTCATTTTGGCGGTTCTGAGTCTCCCTGTCGTGAATATACTTTGGTTTAACGAAGACTATGTTAAACCACCAGAACAACCGCATCTTCACGCACCACAGCACGCGGACGCTTCACCTGACAGCAAAATGGACGAGGCGCGAGTCACTCTATCACTCTTCGGCGTTTCTGAAGCAGTCGCAGCGGAAGAAAGCGGACACGATACACACGGCGCACACGCTGATGATGGGCATCATGGACACCACGGTCCTGCACATACCATCGCGATGGTGCTATCTATTTGCGCCGCTGGATTGGGTATATTCCTCTCATGGTTGTTCTACCACAAGAGGACTTTGTCTGCCGAATCTGTCGCAACGACTTTCCGACCGCTTTATAATTTGTTCTGGCATAAATACTACTTTGACGAGTTTTACAACGGTGTATTGGTCGCGCTAACCGTGTGGAAAGCACGACTCTTCGCGCAATTCGATGGAACTGTCGTTGACGGTATCGTCAACGGTGTTGGAAAAGTGACGCGAGACTTCCTCGCTGTGTTCATCGGCTCTTTTGATAACCGTGTCGTTGATGGCATGGTGAATCGAGTTGCTGAGGTTACGTGGGCAATCGGCGGAAGAGTCCGTCGGATCCAGACCGGCGCGATTCAAACCTATCTCTTCGTTGTGCTCGCTGGAATTGTATTGTTAATCCTGATTTTTCGGGCTCTTTAACTGTTGGGTTTCCCGCGCGCCATTCCATAATGAAATGGAGGGGTTTTTGCTTGGGTGTTTCTTCAGGTATACGGAAAAGCATTCTAAACCTTAAACCCACCTGACCGAACCGCAAGGAAGAATTAAAAAATGTTACTATCGTTGATGATTTTTATCCCGTTGCTCGGGATGATCGCTGTTTTACTTCTGCCGCGCGAGTCAGAGGAACTGATTAAACGCGTTACGCTCCTCTTTACACTCATCCCACTCGCACTCGCAGTCACTTTATTTATCTCCTATGACCGCTCGACTGCAGGAACACAGTACGTCGTTAACGTCCCTTGGATCCAAGCGTTTAATATCCAATATCACATCGGCATTGACGGACTCAGTGTGACACTTCTGCTCCTCACTGCACTCTTAGGGCCCATCTGTGTTATTGCCTCTTGGCGAAACATCGAAAAAGGTATCAAGGCTTACATGGCGTTGTTCCTACTGCTTGAGACCGGAATGCTGGGTTTCTTCGCTGCCTTGGATCTGTTCCTGTTCTACGTCTTCTTTGAACTGACACTCCTGCCGATGTACTTCCTTATCGGTATCTGGGGCGGACCGCGCCGCGAATACGCTGCAATTAAGTTCTTCCTCTATACGCTCTTTGGCAGTGTGTTAATGTTGGTTGCGATGATAGCCGTCTATCTCAACAGTGGCACACCAGGGGCACGAACCTTTGATATTCCGACACTCATTACGTTAGCGTCTACAGCGGGACACGCCCTGAACAACCTCAACTTCCAGATCTGGGTCTTCCTCGGTTTCTTTGTCGGGTTTGCTGTAAAAGTGCCAATCTTTCCGTTCCATACGTGGCTTCCCGATGCACACGTCGAAGCACCGACAGCCATTAGCGTTATCCTTGCCGGGATTCTCCTAAAAATGGGAACTTATGGGTTGGTTCGGGTAAACATGGCGATGTTCCCACAAGGCTTGGACTTCTTCTGTAATGGGATGGGTTTCTGGGGCAATAGTCTTGCACTTCTTGGATTTATTAATATCGTCTACGGATCCTTCTGTGCCCTGGCACAAACCGACTTTAAGAAATTGGTCGCGTACTCGAGTATCGGGCACATGGGGTTCGTCATCCTCGGACTTTCCGCCCGAAATCCGGAGGGTATTACCGGCGCAATTCTCCAGATGTTCAACCACGGTGTCATCAGTGCCATGCTCTTCCTACTCGTCGGTGTCCTTTACGACAGGGCACACCATCGTGAAATCAATGGATTCGGCGGTCTGGGAACCAAAATGCCTGTCTATACCGGCATTACGACGCTTGCGTTCATGGCTTCTTTGGGACTCCCCGGCTTGAGTGGATTCGTCGGAGAGGCACTCTCCTTACTCGGTGCCTACGATAAATTCAAACTGTTGACCATCTTGTCCACTATCGGGATCGTTGTCGGTGCGGCATATTTCCTCTGGACGCTCCAAAGGGTTTTCTTAGGGACACTCAACCCTAAATATGAAGACCTTCCCGAAATCAATGGACGCGAAATTCTGACATTGGTGCCACTTGGCATCTTAACCATCGTGCTTGGCGTTTGGCCCAACTTCGCTATTGATATGTTCAGAGAATCGGTTACCAGTCTCATTGGTGTCCTGCAGGTAAATTAAAAATTGAACCCAGGCACCTGACCAAACCGTAAGGTATAATTATAGTTGTCAGTAAAGAAGTTTTTGTTAGACCCAAGCGCGTAGCTTGCAACAACGGCGCAAGCGGATAGACAGCGATAGACGTTATTGAACCCGCGCCTCTGACCGAACCGCAAGGTAAAATTAAAAAATTAAAATATGCAACCCTTAAGCAACATCGAAAGCCTCCTCTACTTCAGCCCAGAAATCCTCCTTGTGATTTTTGCCGCCGCTGTTGTACTCCTTGATCTCGTTGTAAAGGATGGAGAAAGTTCCGCAGTCGCACATCTCTCCCTCGCAGGGTGTGTTTGCGTTTTCGCCGCTGTCCTAATCACGCACTTCTCTTTCGGCGATGAAGGTCCCATTTCCCTCTTTTTGGGGATGGTCCGACTTGACGAGTTTTCCAGCTTTTTCAAGGTTTTATTGCTACTCGCAACCGCTGCAACGATTCTCTTTTCGCTCCGCTCCGACGAACTGGACGCCCGTTTGAAAGGCGAATACTATGCACTTTTGTTAGCCATCACCCTCGGCATGTTCCTGATGGCATCCTCGACAAATCTGTTGATGATATTCATCTCGTTGGAAACGGTAAGTCTTACCTCCTATATTCTCGCCGGGTTCTTGACACATAGCCCGCGTTCCAGTGAAGCTGCGTTTAAATACATAACCTATGGCGCAGTCGCCTCTGGCACCATGCTCTTCGGGTTGTCGCTCCTCTTTGGGATGACGGGCTCCGGCGATCTCGGTCAAATTAGCGTGCGACTCACCGAGCTCCTCGCATCTGGAGACGTTACCCCTCTTGCTGTGCTAATTGCCATAACCTTCATTCTTGCGGGCGTAGGCTATAAGATCGCCTCAGTCCCGTTTCACATGTGGTCCCCTGATGTCTATGAAGGCGCCCCTATCCCAATCACCGCCTTTCTGTCAGTCGCCTCAAAATCCGCAGGTTTTGCCCTGTTCATCAGGTTTTTCTATGCCGGGTTTGGCAATTCTGAATTGATGCAAGCTGTTGATTGGACCTTTATGTTAGCGATCGTTTCTGCATTGACGATGACTGTCGGCAATCTCGCCGCTTTGCCACAACAGAATGTGAAGCGTTTATTGGCGTATTCCAGCATCGCACACGGGGGGTACCTTTTGATGGGGGGGGTCCTGCTCACCTCTGAAGGCATCGGCGCGATCCTCTTCTATCTCGTTGTCTATCTCTTTATGAACTTAGGCGCGTTTTATGTCGTTGTCCTGATTGCGAATGAGGAGGGAACTGAGATGATTGAGGGCTATCGCGGTCTCGCCTCGCGGGCACCGTTGGTCGCTTGGGCAATGGTGATTTTCCTCTTTTCGCTGACAGGGATTCCGCCCTTCGCGGGTTTCTTCGGAAAATGGCTACTCTTTGCCGCTGTTCTTGAGCAAGGGTATTATTGGCTCGCACTTGTCGGGCTGCTCAATAGCGTCGTCTCGCTCTACTATTATGCCCGTATTGTGAAAGCGATGTTTCTCGAAGATGCTGGAGAGGAAACGACGCAGGTCTCCTTTTCTACCGGCACTTTTGCCCTCTTGAGCGTCTTTGTCATCCCAACGATCCTCATCGGATTCCTCAATATTTTCTATACATTTTCCAATATCTCAGACTCCGTGATACCGATGCAATGAATTGAAGGAATAGTAATGAACTGGATGGAATGGGTTATTGCGGCTGTATTTATTACTTTTCTTGCTGGTTTGGGTACAATCGTAGGCACTGCTATTAGACACGCGAACAAAAGTTAAATTTACTTATCTGTCGAAAAATTGACAAACGCGATTTCTTAAGGTATACTTAAACATAACACGCCGCAAATGCGTGTTGATGCCCGGTCGTCTAATGGTAGGACGCGTGGCTCTGGACCACGTAGTGAAGGTTCGAGTCCTTCCCGGGCAGTCATTTTAATTTTAACTTGCGGTTCGGGCAGGTAGACTGAAGTTTTTGCGTTCATTTCCGTAGAGTCGCCTGCGCCGTTGTCGCAGGCTGCGTTTTTAGTTTTTCTATTCTCTCAATATGCCGCTATCGTCTAGGGGTTAGGACGGGTGGTTCTCAGCCACCAAACCGGGGTTCGAATCCCCGTAGCGGTATCTCTTCACCTGTAAGGGCGGGCTTCCATACTACCCGCCCATTTTTTTGAGTGCAAGAACACCTTCTAAAGTAGAGTCCCACACATTGGAGAAATGCCCACATGCACGGTACACCCGAACACACCAACCGCCTTATCCATGAAACAAGCCCCTATCTGCTCCAGCATGCCCATAATCCCGTTGACTGGTATCCCTGGGGCGAAGAAGCATTGACGCGCGCCAAAGATGACCAGAAGCCTATCCTTCTGAGTATCGGCTACTCCGCGTGCCACTGGTGCCACGTCATGGAACGCGAATCCTTTGAAAATGAAGAGATCGCCGCGGTCATGAACGAGCTTTTCATCAACATCAAGGTCGATAGAGAAGAGCGTCCCGATTTAGATGAAATCTACATGAACGCCGTCCAGATCATGGCCCGTCAAGGGGGCTGGCCCATGACGGTCTTCCTCACGCCTGACCTGAAACCCTTCTTCGGCGGAACCTATTACCCGCCGACCGACGGATACGGTAGACCCGGGTTCCCGAAGGTGATGCATGCTGTTGCTGAGGCGTTCAGGGATCAAAATGTGCAGGTCCTACAGCAAGCCGACCAAATTACTGACCACCTTGCCCAGATGAGTAACGTCGTTGACCCGCACCATTATGAACTCACGGAAGAGTTGATGACCCAGGCGTTTCAGCACTACCACTCGCGATTCGATGCACACCACGGTGGATTCGGCGACCCTCCCAAATTCCCACCCAGCATGGGATTGCCTTTCCTCCTGCGCTATTGGCACCACAGCGGCAACGCCAACGCCTTAGAGATGGTCGAGCTTACACTGGAGAAGATGGCGCGCGGGGGTATGTATGACCAACTCGGTGGCGGTTTTCACCGATATTCCACCGATGCTCACTGGCTTGTCCCACATTTTGAGAAGATGTTATATGACAACGCACAACTCGTTGTCGCCTATTTTGAGGCGTATCAAGCCACGCAGAAACCGTTCTATCGTGATGTAGCCACGGAAACCCTCGATTACGTTCTCCGTGAGATGTACGACGCAGAAAACGGCGGTTTCTATTCCACCCAAGATGCCGATAGTGAAGGGGTAGAGGGCAAATTCTTCGTCTGGGAGCCGAACGATGTGGAAGATGTCGTTGGTGAAGAGAATGCCCAGATCTTCTGTGAGTATTACGACATCACACCACAAGGCAACTTTGAGGGAGAAAACATCCTCCACGTCCAGACGCCACCTGATGTCTTTGCTCGGAAGCTGCGTCTGGATGGCGAGGAACTGGAAACGCTTCTCGCAGATGGAAAGCAGAAGTTGTTTGATGAACGAGAGAAGCGAATTAAACCCGGATTGGACGACAAAATCCTCACCAGTTGGAACGGAATCATGATTCGCGGTATGGCGATGGGATACCAACTGACCGGGAAACCTGAATACCTTGAGGCGTGTGAAAAATCCGCTGAATTCGTCTTGACGACCCTATCACAAGAGGACGGACTCCTCTTGCGCACCTATCGTGCCGGTAAAAGCCACCTCAACGCCTATCTTGAGGACTACGCCTACTTCATCGCTGGGTTAATCGCGCTCTACGAAGCCAGTTTTGAACCGCGGTGGCTCACTGAAGCCGAACGCCTCGCACACATCATGATCGATCAGTTCGGGGACGACGCAGGCGACGGGTTCTTCTTCACTGGCAAAGCACACGAGACGCTGATCGTCCAATCCAAGTCCGCTTACGACGGTGCCACACCTTCCGGGGCATCCATGGCGATTCACAGTCTCCTACGGCTCGCCAAACACCTTGACAATTCTGAATTCCACGACAAAGCCGTTGAGACGTTGTTGCTCTACTTCCAGCAAATGGAGGCGATGCCTTCAGGATCCGGGCAGCTGCTCTGTGAATTAGCATTCCTGCTATCGACACCCAAAGAGATTGCGATTGTTGGTGAAAAAGGGAATGCAAAAACGGAGGCGATGTTAGAAGCATTGCACGGCACGTATCTGCCCAACAAAATCGTCGCCTTGAGCGAATCCACTGACGGACAGACGTTACCGCTCCTCGCTGGCAAGACCCAAGTTGACGACACCGCAACCGCCTACGTCTGCGAGAATTACGTCTGCCAAGCCCCCACAACGGATGTTGATGCATTCATAGAACTCTTACAATAACCCCATACAATCCCACGGGTACACCACTGGCGAGGTTACCTAACCTCGCCTAATCTCCAACCAGAAGGTAGGTGCGGTTTCCAACCGCACCGGACAATCCTCAAAAACCCTTTTATGGTAAAGTCGAATCGTAGGGGCGAGGTCCCCTCGCCCGTTACCGATGGATAATGTGCTTATGTAATACGCAAAATTGCTTAACAGAAGGCTCGTAGGGGGTTTTTGCTGGGGGTATTTGCTTGGGTGTTTCTGCGTATTTCTTCGTAGGTTCCCGCGCCCGTCGGGATTTTACCATAATCAATTTAGGTTGCGATTTTAATACACCTTCGGTATAATAAAGCCACGAAAAACAGACCTCTGTTGACACGGATTAAAAACAGAATCAACACTCATGGCTTTACACCCCGATTTTCCCGAATCTCCACACGCAATCATTGACCCTGCAGTGCGTTGGCTTCCAGATCAGCCTCTGTTGTTTGAGGAATATGGGATGCTATTGCCCCCGCTTGTGCAAAAGATCCGGGAACAAGTCAAAACGTGGCGGGATAACAACTACAGCGGTGCCTCCGAAACGAGCAAAGCACTCCTCAATTGGTGGTTTAATACCGAACACCTGAGCGAACAGGATGATGAAACGAGGACAGAATTCCGGTATTACTTCGCCCAGCGCGAGGCAATCGAAACCATCATCTACCTATACGATGTTGTCAAGGTAAGGGACGAATACGATCTCATGCGCTTTGACAGTTCCCGCGCCGTTTCAGCGGGACTGTTTGACGAAAACTGGCGGCGGTTTGTCATAAAAATGGCAACAGGCACAGGCAAAACGAAAGTGATGAGCCTCGCCATCGCGTGGAGTTTCTTTCACAAGTTATATGAATCCGATTCCGAACTCTCGCGCAACTTCCTCGTCATTGCCCCCAATATCATTGTGCTTGACCGACTCTATCACGATTTTCAGGGGTTACGCATTTTCTTTAATGATCCCGTGCTGCCCGATAACGGGTTTGAAGGTAACAACTGGCGTGACGATTTTCAACTCACCCTACACGTCCAAGACGAAGTACGTACTACCCAACCCACAGGCAACATCTTTCTCACCAACATCCACCGCGTCTATTCCAGCGATCAATCCCCACCGTCCCCTGATGATGATAACAGCATGGACTACTTTTTCGGTAAAAAGCCGACAGGGGCAACAACAGATTCTAAGGTTGATCTCGGAGACATCGTTCGCGACATCGACGAACTGATGATCCTCAACGATGAAGCACACCATGTCCACGATCGGAGGTTAGCATGGTTCAAGTCCATTGAAGATATTCACAATCGTCTTTTGCAGAAAGGCAGTGAATTGGCATTGCAAGTGGATGTAAGTGCTACGCCGAAGCACGACAACGGTGCAATTTTTGTGCAAACAGTCGCAGATTATCCGCTTGTAGAGGCGATTTCGCAAAATGTTGTTAAGCACCCTGTCCTTCCGGATGCTGAGAGCCGGGCAAAACTTGAGGAACGCCAAAGCGTGAGGTATACCGAGAAGTATGCCGACTATCTCGAACTCGGTGTTATGGAGTGGCGAAAAGCAGCTGAAGAACATGAAAAATTAGGGAAGAAAGCCATCCTATTTGTGATGACCGACAATACCCAGAACTGCGACGAAGTGGCAGCGTCCCTCGAAAACCTGCATCCTGCTCTCAAAAATGCCGTCCTCGTCATTCATACCAACAGAAGTGGTGAAATCTCTGAGGCGAGATCCAGTAAGAAACAAGCAGAATTGGAGAAACTCCGTAAGCAGGCGAATGAGATTGATTCCCTGGAGAGTCCATACAAAGCGATTGTCTCCGTGTTGATGCTCAAGGAGGGATGGGATGTCAAGAATGTAACGACTATTGTTGGACTCCGCGCCTATTCCGCCAAAGCCAATATCTTACCAGAACAAACGCTTGGACGCGGGCTCCGCCTCATGTACTCGGGTGGTCTCGAAGAAACTGTGAGTGTTATTGGCACTGATGCCTTCATGGAGTTTGTTGAGGAGATTAAATCGGAAGGGGTCGAATTGGAACGTCAAGCGATGGGTGTAGGGACAAAACCGAAAGCACCCCTCGTCATTGAAGTGGACAAAGCGAATGTCAACAAAGATATTGACGCGCTTGATATTGAAGTCCCGATACTGACGCGCCGCATCTATCGGGAGTACACGAGTCTCGCGGATTTGGATATCACACAGTTCGGTTTTACACCCGTGGCATACCAAGCGTTTGACGAAACATCGGAACGCGAAATCGTTTTCACGGACATGGCGACGGGCGAGGTTACGCACACCACGGTATTAGACGGCAGTGGTGTCGCTGATTACCGCAGCGTGATCGGTTATTTTGCAGAGACACTCCGTAAAGACCTCCGACTCATCAGTGGTTACGATGTGCTGTATGGAAAGGTTAAAGACTTTGTCCAGAACCAACTTTTCGGCGAAACGGTGATGTTAGAGCACCCAGATACCCTACAGAACCTGTCAGAACTCTCAGCCACAAAAACGGTCATGGAGACGTTCAAATACGCTATCAACGATCTCACAATACAGGATAGAGGAGATGCAAAGTTGATCGAAACAACGCGAGCACAGGACGCACGTCCCTTCATGGTTAAAGAACAGGAATACTTGGTCCCCCAAAAGTCTGTGTTCAACAGAGTCACCGGTGACAGTCATTTTGAATTGGAATTCGCCGCATTTCTCGAAAACTGCCCAGATGTCGTCTCCTACGTCAAAAACGACTTTAGCCTGCATTTCAAACTCGACTATATCAATGCAGATGGCGATATTTCCAATTACTACCCAGACTTTGTTGTTAAGTTGACGAATAGACGCGTAATCGTTGTTGAGACGAAGGGGAGAGAAGATCTGGATGTGCCGCGCAAGATGCAACGCTTATCGCAATGGTGTAAAGATGTCAACAAGGTTTCGTCAAATACTATCTATGACTTTGTTTATGTAGATCAAGAGAGTTTTGACGTATACAGACCCGAAACATTCCAGCAACTGCTTGACGGATTTACGGAATACAAAACCTCGTAGCGGATGCTTATGAACTAACCTGGTAGCATAAGCTGTTGGTTTCCTATGCATCCCCAAAAGATGATTGAGTTGGTCATGATGCCACTTGTAGCATAGGCTGTTAGCCTGTGTATCCTCCGTAGCGTAAGCTTTGTCTACTGAAAAAGGAATGCAGTGATTCAGCGAAAGTCCCTTATCGAAAGCCCAGAGCCATTTAGTTTATATATTTACTTTATATATGTGAATATTTTTACTCTTTTTAACTCCCTCAACTCGGTAGGAGCGGTTTCTAACCGCTCCAAATCGTCAAAAGAAGCGTAAAAACCCGAATAAATTCTTAAAACTAAATGACCCTATCGAAAGCCCAAAACCGCTTGACATACCATACCAATTTATGTTAAAATATAAGACATCTTTCCACAAGTTTTTTCATTTTTGAGAGGGGGTGGCACTATGACAGCTTACGCATTTTGGAACAACAAAGGAGGGATTGGCAAGAGTTTCTTAAGCTTTGTTGCCGCAACAGAATATGCCCGTACTTACCCGAACGCCGATGTCTATGTGATAGACCTTTGTCCACAGGCGAACATCTCTGAGATGTTGCTCTTGGATTCCCAACTTTTGATTGATACCGGTGACCAAAGGTCAATATATAGTTACGATGTAGTCCGAGAAAATGTTGATCCGATACACAAACTAATAGGAAAAACGCCGCGTGCTACAGTTGCGGGTTACCTTGAAGCGCGACTGAATTCTCCATTTAAGCAGATCCATGATGTTTCTCCTTATGTGTGCCATCCTCGGAACTTCAACGCAAAACTTCCAACAAATTTACTTTTGGTTTGCGGTGATTATCTGCTGGAAATCCTCTCAGAGGCGATTCGTCAGACCTCCCAGCTTGCCATTCCGGTAGATGCATGGAAACAAGTACTCAATTGGATCAAAGATTTGACAATCGCGTTACGTAAGCGGAGCGGAAGCAGAGATGCACTTTTTATTATTGACTGTAATCCGAGTTTCGCTATTTATACTCAGTTGGCACTTGCTGCAACTGAAAACCTTGTCGTGCCTTTTACACCTGATGATAGTTCACGTCGGGCCGTGGAGAATGTTGTTGCCCTGCTTTATGGATACGGTGTGAGTGACCCTAAAATAGAAACTTATGCGAGAATCAACTTTGCTAATAGAGCAAAGGACGAGGGTTTGGATGTTCCGAAACTCCACACCTTCATCAGTAATCGCGTAACTCTCCATGGTGGCAAGGCAAGCAGGGCTTTTGAGGCAGTAAATGAGGCCATTAAAGCAACATTGGATGAACTTCACAAAAAACATCGCCAAATTTATGCATCCCCAAAAGATTTACCGAGTAAAAGGTTCATAGAGGTCCCAGACTATCACAGTGCATGTGTCGTTATGACGGTTAAAGGAATACCCTTAGATAGTCTTCGCCCCGGACCGAATATGGTTCACGATAAACCGGTCCAACTCAATCCCAAACCGTTAGAACGGTATCGGAATGCTCTTACTGAATTTGTAAATTATCTTTAAAGGTTCCTCGTGCCATCACCAGCAGCATTGAAGTACACGGCCTCGGCAAATCGTATACAAACACTGCGTAGAGCAGCAACGAATAAGCGGTTGCGCCCCATGTCACTTGACGAAATACAGGTTTACTATCACGCAGCGCTTACCGGTTACGTCGCAGCGTGGAATGCATACATAGATAACTTGGTGCGTAATTTCTACGATGTGATAGCAGATCCGTTAAACCCAAAATTTGATGCTATACATACACTCGCTAAGAATATAGCAGGTAATGCTTTGACAAGATTTAATACGCCAAACTGGGAAAATACACGCAATCTCCTCGATCAATACACAGGATACGATCCTATCAACGATTGGGGTGGGTCTCAAGTTAATATGAATCGGGAGCAGGTAAATCAACGATTAAATGAGATATTACGTATTCGCCATAGTCTGGCTCATGGTTCTAACATGCCAACTTACAATTGGATACAATCACCGAGTGGCAAAATCCGTCTAACCAGCAAAGCGATCCAAGAGACTGAGACTTTCTTCAAAAACCTTGTCAATGTTACGGACACGGGCATGAAAACGCATATTGAGTCAACTTACGGGCTTGCCAACATTTGGTAAGAGGTATAAAAAATGGCAGAACCCATCCGTGGAAAAGTCGCACGGGTGCTTAACGAACGGGAAATAGCAATAAACATCGGAACAGCACACGGCGTAGATGTTGGTATGTATTTTGATGTGATGGATCCTCAAGGGCAAGATATAAAAGATCCAGATACAGACGAAGTGTTGGGTTCTATTGAACGTCCAAGAGTCAGAGTGAAGATCACCCATGTTCAAGATAAATTAGCTATCGCTAGTACATACAAAGCAGAGTCAGTAAACATCGGCGGAGAGGGCGGACCTTTGGGACCATTTGCTCGATCGCTTATGCCCCCCGAATGGATAAAAAAATACGAAACATTGAGAACAAAAGACAAAGGTTGGTCTCATCTTTATGAAGGAGACAGTTATGTCAAGGTCGGGGATCCCGTCGTTCAAGTTGATCGTCCGTACGATTAATAAACGTTGTAAAAACCGAGAGAGAAAACCATGCCACGACTTACAGAACAAGAACAACAAGAAATCATCCGCTTTATTGAGGCAGACAAACCGCTGCCCGACAAGTACCGCTTCCTGCTGTTTGAAGACAAACGCGAAGTCGAACTCGTCTGGAACGGAAAAACCAGTGAGGTCTGCAACATTGTCCTACCCTTTCAAACGATTGAACAGGTAGATGAACCCCGTGCTGAGAAACCTTCCCCAGACAATATGCAACTCGCGCTCTTTGACACACGTGGCCGACAGCGCAAAGGTTGGACAAACAAGTTGATCTGGGGTGACAACAAACTTGTTCTGTCATCGCTCAAGAACGGACCGCTGCGCGAGGAAATTGAAGCACAAGGTGGACTCAAACTCATCTATATTGACCCTCCTTTTGATGTAGGCGCGGACTTTTCCATGGATATCGAAATTGGGGACGAAACTTTTACCAAAAATCCAAATATCCTTGAAGAGATTGCCTACCGCGACACATGGGGACAAGGAGCAGACTCCTTTATCGCGATGATTCATGAGCGGTTGGTCCTAATGCGGGAGCTATTGGCAGAGGATGGGAGTATCTATGTGCATTGTGATTGGCGCGTGAATAGTTATATCCGCCTTGCAATGGATGAGATTTTTGGGAGAGAGAATTTCATTAATCAAATATCTTGGTATTACAGGAGATGGAATATTGCTGGTAAAATGTTTGCAGCTAACCACGATAATATTTTCTATTATGCAAAAAATAAAGGGAAACATTGTTTTAACCAGCTTTTTATCCCGAAATCATCTAAATCCAGCGCGCAAGGAAAATCATGGAAAAGTGTTATTGGGGAAGATGGGATTAGGCGATCTATAATGACAGATGAGCCTACAAAAGGTGTTCCAATGCCGGATATGTGGGAAATCTCGATGATAAATCCTGTTGGACAGGAAAGAATAGGCTATCCCACTCAAAAGCCCGAGGCCCTTTCGGAACGAATCATGAAAGCGTCCTCCAATGAGGGTGACCTCGTTGCTGACTTCTTCTGTGGCTCTGGCACCACTGCTGCCGTTGCTGAAAAGTTAGGACGCAAGTGGATTGCTACAGACCTCGGCAAGTTCGCTATCCACACTACACGCAAACGGATGATCGGAGCCCAGCGTCAACTTAAGACTGATGGTAAAGACTACCGCGCCTTTGAAATCCTCAATCTCGGCAAATATGAGCGTCAACACTATATCGGTGTTAATCCGAACCTGCGCGAGGCTGAACAGCAGAAGCAATCGGTAGAGAGAGAAAAGGCGTTCATTGACCTCATTTTGTGTGCTTACGCTGCCGAAAAGACCGAGAGTTTCACCAATTTCCAGGGAAAAAAAGCCGGACGGCTTGTTGCAATCGGTCCTGTCAATATGCCGGTGACGCGCCTCTTTGTGGAGGAAATTATCCTTGAGTGCCGTAGACACCAAATTACGCGTGTGGACGTTCTCGGGTTTGAGTTCGAGATGGGGCTGTTTCCCAATGTGTTAGATGAGGCGAAAAGCAAGGGACTTGACATTTCACCGAAATTCATTCCCGCCGAGGTTTTCGACAAACGAGCGGTGGAACAAGGTCAGGTTGTATTCCATGACATGGCGTTTATTGAGGTCAAACCCACCATCTGTTACCCTCCTGAGAAGGAGGGCAAGGGAGGTTCTTCGACCAAACCCCCTAAATCCCCCTTATCAGGGGGACTTGCAACGGTCGCCGTGGAATTAACCGATTTCTCTGTCTTTTACTCACAGGATTCTATCTCCAACGCTGAGCAGACACTCAAGAACAGGAGTAGTCGGATCGTCGTAGAAAGAGGGCAAGTCGTAAAAGTAAGCAAAGACGCGGATGGGATTGTGAGCCGTGAGGTTTTAACCAAACACTGGACAGACTGGATCGACTACTGGTCGGTCGATTTCGACTTTGAGAGCAAACACGAGATTATCCGCATGCAAGATTCGCAAACAGGCGAATGGGAAGAACAATGGACAGGCGATTATGTTTTTGAAAATGAGTGGCAAAGTTTCCGCACCAAGAAAGACCGATCATTGGAATTGACCAGTGTTGCCCACGAATGCAAACCTGGTCATCGCAAACTTGCCGTCAAAGTCGTTGACATCTTCGGCAATGACACAATGACGATTGTGGAGGTTTCGGTGTAGGATTGTCGCCTCAACACAGAAGATACTTTTTAAGGAGATAACCGTGTCAGAAAATATTAAAATATCCATGTTTAAAGTCGTGGGCAGCCCGTTTTGCGTTGCTTCCGGCGACGGGCAGAAGATTCATAAACACCTTGATGCTGCTCTGAGAGCGAATCAAGATGTCGTCCTCTCATTTCACAATGTCACAGCATTAACAACACCTTTCCTCACTGCTGCAGTTGGTGAATTGTACGGAACATTCAGTGAGGAAAAAATTCGCTCCCTATTGAAAGTGGAAGATATAGAACCAGACGACCTCGCTTTCCTGGAATCTGTCGTTCGCGATGTCAAATTATATTTCAAAGACCCCCAGAAATTCAATCAAATATTTCAAATTGATGAATTCTCAATGTAATTGCCCTCATACTTACTGTTAAATCTGTAAACACTTTGAGTAATGACCCTATGACAATTGTAGAGGTATCAGTATGAGTCTGACAGTAAAACTAAAAAACATTGGAATCCTAAAGCAGGCAGAATTTTCGCTGGGCGATTTGACACTCATCTGTGGTGAGAATAACACCGGCAAAACTTATGCTGCTTGTGTATTGTTCGGTTTTTTAAAGTCTTGGCATCAATTCATCCGTTTCCCAATTAGCGATGCCCAAATCCAGCGAGCACTTACAAAACAGGTTAAGATTGAATTGGTGCCAGCAACTGATGACCTACTTACAGAAGCATGCAGGAAATACACCGAGCAACTGGATACAATTTTTGCGGCACCTGAAGGGACGTTTCAGAAGAGTGAATTCTACTTCATGACAGATGAGATTGACATACAAGGTAAACAATTCAACAGCCTATTCACAGGCCTCCAATCTTTCCTATTTTCAAAGGGCAAGGGAAGCGAAGCAGCAATACTTACTTCAAGAACAACAAAAAAACAAGAAGAAAAAAAAATTGATACCGATAGTGTAAAAAGTTTTATTGATTTTGTTATTATCGAGCATATTTTCTCTGGTTCTTTACCCAGACCTTTTATATCTTCAGCTGAGCGTACCGGCATCTCGACTTTTCGGAAAGAACTTAATTTTGCTCGGAGTCAACTGCTGAAAGACATGGCACGAGCAGATCAACAGACGGACTTGCGGGGATTGCTATCCAAGGCGTATCAAAGTTACCCATCGTCAATAGGAACCGATGTCGACTTTATGGGTCAACTTGAAGATATTGCCAAAAGCAAAAGTTTCATTGCCAAAGAGCATCCCGAAATTTTGGAAGACTTTGTAGATATTATCGGGGGCGAATACACCATTACACAAAACGACCAACTCTACTATATTCCGAAAGGCACACGACTCAAATTAACAATGGTGGAAAGTTCAAGTGCCGTGCGTTCACTCTTAGACCTCAGCTTTTATCTCAATTGTATTGCCGAAAAAGGTGATCTGCTGATGATAGACGAACCCGAATTAAGTCTCCATCCGGAAAATCAACGCCGCATCGCCAGACTCTTTGCGAGGCTCGTGAATTTGGGTGTTAAAGTCTTCATCACTACCCACAGCGATTACATCGTCAAAGAACTGAACACACTGATCATGCTCAATCACGACAAGCCACACCTGAAAAGAGTCGCCGAAGAAAACGGTTATCAGGAAAGTGAATTGATTAACGCCGATCAAGTCAAAGTATACGTAGCGGAAGAAAAACTGATGCCATTGGAAGAAGGGCAAAAGAGACGGAGAAGGGGGCATACGCTCGTTCCTGCTAAAATTCATCCAAGATTTGGCATTGGAGTCAGCAGCTTTGATAAGACGATTGATGATATGAACAGGATTCAGGACGAAATTGTCTGGGGGGAAGAGTAGACTTTGTGAATGATATTCAGATACTGAGGGAAATGCTCACCCCCAATATCCAAGTTACCTTACAACCGGGTCAGGGAAGACCTTCTGTGCAATTAACCGATTTGCAATCCGGTGCGACTGTCGAAATAAAAGGGATTCCTCCTCACTCTATTGTGATCAGGGCAGAAGATTTTGAGAATCCTCTTACTGTTTTCAATGGAACGAAGGGCGAACGCAAACGGGCTGATTTTGTGATTGTATCCAACGATGAGCGTGGAAGAAAGTGGATTATCTGCATCGAGACGCAGGAAATGGACGCTAAATTGGCTTCCCACGTTGTCCAACAATTAAAAGGGGCATATTGCTTTATTACTTACTGCCAATGCATAGGAAAATCGTTTTGGGCATCGGATGACTTTCTTAATGGTTATCAGTACCGGTTTGTTAGTATTGTAGAACTTAACTTTAACAGGAGCAAGCGTAGAACACAACCTTTCCAATCCATGGGACAACTGCATAATCGTCCCGAGATTTTTCTAAAAATCTCACGGAGCCCTACTGTCCTTTTTCATAAGTTAATTGATCCCGTATTCTGACACCAAAATATAAGAGGAAACGGTAATGGCACACACAAGCGAAGCATTAACCGATTTAGATTGGCACCCACTCTCCAATGAGGACATACAGCACTTTGACGATAAAGGCTACCTCATCATCCGAAATGTGCTGGACTCGGAGACGGTTGACAAACTGATTGAAGTGAGCGATCGACGTGAGAACCGTCAACACAACTCCAACAACCGATAACGCATTTGGGGGAGGGATTGTAACCCCAATGTGGTAGGGGTTTGTAACCCCGATTACGTCAAGGTGATTACGTCCTTTTTAACGATCTCTTTCGTGTCATAGTGCCCTGCCTGGGAGATGAGTTCCAGGGTTTCCGGCGACAATCGTGTTCTAACCTCTGGCGGCACCCGACTCTCGCCGCGATGCTGCGGTCTGTAGCGTAAGGTCAGGACACAACGATACCGATCTTTCGGTTTCCACGGCAGCGCACCGTGCGTCAGGAGCTCAGAGATAATCACGAAATCCCCTGCCTTCGGCGTGATGTTAACAACCCCTTCTGGAATCTCATCGGCATCCTTAATCCTCCCGTTGTTGTAGAGGTGTTCAGGACGATCGAAAAAGGTCTTGTGTGTGCCGGGAACGACTAACAACCCACCATCCCCCGGATGCACATCATAGAGGTAAGGAAAAACGACAAAATCGTCACAAAAGATTCGACCATTTCGGACCTCATAACGGTTGCAGTGCCATCCAAAATCTTCTCGCGCACAATGCAAGCGGAGGCCTTCTTCCGACTCCGACGCACCCGCCCGATCCGCAATCATGGTGCCACGCATCAATTGCGGTTTGTTATTCGTCAGTTCTTTGATAATAGGCCACGTCGATCGGTGCATCGTGAGTGCCTCTAAGGGTTTCGCGAAGGCAAAGCCGTTTGGGAGATTTTTTTCGCTGGAATCAAATCCGGGTGGAAGTTCTTCGGTAGGGGTATTGATGTATTCATTCGCTGCTGCTTGTGCCGCTTTCAGTTCTTCGTCCGTCATGACGTTCTCTAAGTGAAGGTATCCGGTGACATCGAAAAGATACCGTTGTTCAGGGGTCATCATAGTATTTTACTCCTTCTTCCGTAGCATAGACTGTTAGTCTGTGCGTATTTATAGTAAAGTTTAGAATTAAAAAGACATTTTAACGCTCCGACATGCCTGCCTCACCTCGTAGGGGCGAGGTCCCCTCGCCCGCTGTCAAATGTCCCATTAATTATGGGTTTTACTATATAGTAAATCCCCTCAGTAGGGAACCCTTCATCGCCCGTCCCACTGCCTAAACGCGTATTGTCCCGCAAGTCCACACGCGACTTATACCATTGCGCGACTACAAACCCAAATTATGAATCGTTCTCAACTGCTCAGCAGAATACTGACTTCTAAGTGATAGGAGTTTCCCACACGGGCCAATCGTTCTCCTGTAACTGCTTAAAGCGTTGGTCAAAGCCTTCACTACCGTCATCTTCCCATTCATCCAAACGCACCCCGGGTGCATAAGATTCGTCCACGCCCTGTTTCATGAGGCGTTCCGCCTGTTGTAGGTTTCGGTAGTAATGCTTTATGCCACCGGGTAAGGTGACAACAGAGATGTGTCGTTTCCATGTAGGTTCAGGCGTTTCGGAATACCGTTTCACAGCAGCTTCATCTAATACCACACCGAGACCGGGACCCTCTGGCACCTGCATAAATCCGCGCTGAACTTTGTGCGGTGTAACAATTAAGTCGCTTTCATAAGCGTGGCTTGCAGTGACTCCCGGCAGGGTCGCTGTTGGAATCACGGCTCCCAGATGACACGCAAATGCCGCTGTAATGCCAGTACCGACATACTGGAGTAGGATCGGTGTATTCGCAGCAGCGAAAGCCCACCCCGATGCCAGTGCACTTTTGACGCTTTCATGGCTACACAGCGCACCGTCAAAATCGCCCGCTCGAAGCCCAATCCACGGACCAGAGGGTTGACGTGAAGCACCCTCCCGGATAACACCAACACCATGTAGATAGAACGGAATCCGAATCTCTTGATGCAGCCGTCGCCAGCCCTCCACGTCGTAAGCGAAAATCGGTTCTTCGAGACCCTTAACAACCGAAATTTTCTCCAGTTCTCGTAGGATGGGGAGTGCCTTCTCAACGTTGATTAACGAGCCGTTGAAGTCGAACTCCACGCGAAAGTCGGGAGGCGCAACCTCTTGGATCGCAGCTGACTGCTCAACGACATCATAAAAGGCGCGTGCCTTACACTTCAAACCTCGGTATCCACGTTCAGCAGCGACTTGAACCTCAGCAGCCGTGTCTTCAGGCGACATACACGGCATCCACCACCCCATCGCAACCCACTCCCGAACCTGTTGACCCATCAACTTCCATGCTGGCAGACCGAGATGTTTCCCCATCAGATCGTAACACGCCATGTCAAGATTAAAACGACCCTCACCCATGACATGATCGAACGGGTTCGTGCCGAGATAGGTGTCCAGCACCTCCTGATCAAACGGCGGTCCTGGGTTCTCTCCGAGACCGACGAGACCGGTGTCGGTATAAAATTTATAGACCGTGACTAACTCCGTCATCGCGAAGTGGTAGTATCTCTTACGAATCCGTTCCTCGTAAGGCACACGCAATGGAATAGATTCAATTTCGGTAATTTCCATTTGTTCTTATCCTCACGGTACCAACTGCACCTTAATCGAATCCGACCCTTCTTGGACCATCTCGAATCCCGTAAGATAGTCCTCCAACGGCAGTTGATGCGTCACAATGTGCTCGACCTCGATGAGACCGCGATGGATGTAATCGATCGCTAATGGATACGCATACGGACCTAAGTGTGAACCGTGGATGTTCAACTCCTTTGTGTCCCCAATGATCGTCCAGTCCACTGTCACCGGTTCCCGCATGACACTGAATTCGACGAAGGTGCCCGCCTTCCGAATCATGTGCAGTCCCTGCTCAACCGCTTTGGGATGTCCCGTTGCCTCAATATAGACATCGCACCCGTAGCCTTCTGTGAGGTCTAATACCTCTTGCACAGCATCTGTTTCCGAGGGATTGATCCCGATATCTGCTCCCAACTTTTTGGCGACCTCTAACCGTTTCGGCATCAGGTCAATAGCGATAAGCACCCCTGGATTTTTCAACTTCGCTGCGCCGATCATACCCAGTCCGAGAGTCCCCGCACCCGCAACCACGACGACATCACCGAACTCAATGTTTCCTCTTTGCACGGCATGAATAGAACAAGCGAGGGGTTCGATCACCGCAGCACTCGCCGTCGGAATATCGGAAGGGACTTTGTAGACAAGTGAGCGTGCCGGAAACTTCATATAGTCCGCCATACCACCGTTCACAACAGGTTGAAACCCGTAAATGTTGTGGACTTGGCAAAGCCAATACTTCCCGGTTCGACAATATCGACACTCCCAACACGGGACTATCTGCTCTGCGATAGCCGTATCACCGATTTCAAGCTTATATTTCTCACCTGCCCCTGGACCGAGTTCTACGACTTCACCGATGAATTCGTGTCCGGCAATAACGGGTGCTTCCACGTATGGTTCGCGGTGTTCGTCGCCCCAGAAAAGCGGCGCGCCTGTATAACATTTGATGTCGCTCGCGCAAACGCCGCATGCGTTCACCTTAATGACGACTTCACCGGGCCCTGCCTCCGGCAGTGGGACCTCTTCGAGGCGGTAATCCCACGGTTCGCGACACATAATCGCTCGCATCGTTTTCGACATTTTTTAATTATTCCTTGCGGAGAAATGACATGCGTTTGGAATTTGATGTGCGTTTCTCATATCCGCCTGCGTGTTTTTGCGAATCAGAATCAACGGTATGAAGCCCGTGTGGGCTTCCCCGGGTATGAATGCCATGTGGCATTCCCCGGGGTATTTCTGCGTATTGTTGCAGGCTACGCGATTTGGGTTTAACGAAAACCTCTTATAGTGGATCCGAAAAATAAATGGACACTTTCCGCCCCCGGTAGGTTCGGTTTCCTAACCGAACCGGCACAGGATGTCCTATTAATTCTAAACTTTACTATAAATGCCAACTATTTTTCTGATAAATGCCAACTATTAAAATTGATGCAGGATGTGATAGGCGGCGATACCGAGAGAGACATGAACGTTCAATGAGGCACCCGCGCCATACATCGGAAGATAAATGATCATGTCACAGGCAGCAAGCGTTCGTTTCGTTACCCCGTGGTCCTCATGCCCTACGATGAGACAGATTTTGTCTGGATAGTCTATCTCATCGTAACGGATGGATTGCGCAGTAACTTCTAAGGCGCAGCTCGTGTAGCCATCGGCTTTCAGCGATGCAATCGCGTCCGCTGCCTGCTCTGTGTATCGCCATTTGACCCGTCGGTGTTTCCCGCGCGCCACTTTGCGCACCAGTGGATGGGGCGGTTGTGCGCTGATACCTGTCAAAATCAGTTCTTTCACACGGCACGCGTCCGCTATCCGAAATGCGGAACCGACATTCACCGGGTCTTGGACATCTTGTAAGATAAAAACCAGTTCTCTTTCCGGCGGTTTCACCTGCTTCAGAAAGTCTTTGAGCGGTTTGCCGCGTAGTTGCTTTTTAATTTTTCCTTGCGTAGGACTTACGCAATAATGTTTGACATAACCTCATAGAAGGGGTAATATGTTCT